>JAXDMI010001136.1:0-3636 GCA_034666145.1 Myxococcales bacterium
CACCGTCATCAAGGTCCAGCGCGAGGCTCCCCGCTTCGTCGAGCTCGCGCAGGCGGCGTCGTTCGGTCGCGTGATCGGCGAGAGCTCGGCGATGAAGAAGCTCTATCCCGTGCTCGCGAGCCTCGCGGCCAGCGACCAGCCCGTCCTCCTCGAGGGCGAGGCGGGCACCGGCAAGGAGCTCGTCGCCGAGGAGCTCCACCTCGCGAGCCGTCGCAAGGATGCGCCCTTCATGACGCTCGATGCGAGCGCGCTCCCGACGCAGGAGCTCGACGCGCGCCTCTTCGGAAGCTCCGCGGAGATCGGCCTCGTCGAGCAGGCGAAGGGCGGCGTGCTCTTCATCAACGAGATCGGAAACCTCCCCCGCGACGTGCAGGCCAAGCTGCGCGAGGTGCTCGGCGCCGGTAACGACATCCGCATCATCGCCGGCACGCGCCGCGACCTCGATCGCGACGTCGCGAGCGGCCGCTTCGCGGACGACCTCTTCTTCCTCCTCGCCGGTGGTCGCGTCGAGCTCCCGCCGGTTCGCGAGCGCGACGGAGACGTGGCTCTCCTCGCCAAGCTGTTCTGGAACGAGCTCGCCGAGAGCGAGGCCGACGCCGACCTTCCCGAGGACTTCCTCCCGCGCTTCGAGCACTACCCTTGGCCCGGCAACGTTCGCGAGCTCAAGGCCGCGGTCGTCGCGAGGAAGACGCTCGGCGAGCTCGGTCAGGCGTATCGCTCGGAAGAGGCGAAGGACAACGGCCTCGACTTCCTCAGCGCCGTCATCGAGGACGACCTTCCGTTCCCCAGCGCGCGCGAGCGCGTGGTGAAGGAGTTCGAGCGTCGCTACGTCGAGCGCGTCCTCGCGCGTCACGGCGGCAGCGTCACGAAGGCCGCGCGTGCGAGCGGCGTCGCTCACCGTTACTTCCAGCTCATTCGGGCGAGGCTCAAGTGAAACGAATCCTCCTCGTCGCAGCGCTCGCGCTCAGCGCGTGCGCTGCACCCTCGTCGTACGAGGGACTGGCGGGGGGGACGAAGGAAGACGCCGCAGTTTCAGCACCGCGTCCCGTCTCTCCCATCTCGGTTTCACTCATCGCGTCGAGCCGTCCTCGCCTGCGCTGGGACCTCGGCAACGTCGACGTCGCTGCGCCCCTCACCGGCGCCATCGTCGAGATGTCGCGCACGCGTGAGTTCGCGAAGGACGTGAAGCGGTTCGAGGCCAAGGGCACCGAGCTCGTCGTCCCCGAGGACCTCGAGCTCGGCGTGTGGTTCTGGCGCCTCAAGGGCAACGCCAACGGCTCCGTCGGCACGACGCCCAGCGTGATCTGGGAGATGGTCGTCCGCGGTCCCGCCGCGCACGGCTCGTCGAACGCGCCCACGCGTTCGATGGTCGACATGAACGCCGACGGCATCCCCGATCTCTACATCGCCGGCACCTGCGACATGAGCGACCCGACGCAGGCCCCCGTCGGCGGTCCGTCGGTGCTCACTCCGCCGGCCAGCACGGCGCCCACGGCGCCGATGATCGAGCTCTTCGCCGGGGACAAGGACGGCGGCTTCGCGATGAGCGACGCGGTCGCGTTCGACTCCGAGGTCTACGAAGGTCCCGTCACCATCGGCGGCGGCACCGACTTCGACGGCGACGGCATCACCGACGTCATCCGCGGTGGCTTCACGAGCGGCACGCAGCAAGGGCTCACGTTCTACGACGTCGACATGATCTTCGGGACCGCGACCTCCAAGACGCCGTTCGATCTCAATCGCGGCGGCATGCTGTACTTTGCATCGAGCTCGACGGCGCTTCCGTCGGTCCGCGAAGGCGGTGACGTCGACGGCGACGGCTACGGCGATGCGGTCGTCGGTCTCCAAGACGTCAGCTTCGTGATGCTCGGCAACGCACCGACGAGCGCGCAATTCGGCTCGCAACCCGCCGCCATCCCGATGCTGCCGGACATGCCGCTCGGCACGTCGCGCGTCGCGATGGGCGCATTCGATGCGAACGGCGACGGCCTCTCCGACGTCGCGTTCTCCTTCGACAGCTCGTTCTCGCCGAGCACGCGTGCGTTCGCGGCAGCGGGTAGCCACACGCAGCGCGTCACCGAGCCGATGATGCTCGACGGCGACGGCGCCCGCAACGCCACGGCGTTCGCGGCCGGTGACTACAACGGCGACGGTCTCGACGACATCGCCATCGCCACTCCGTTCAACGACTCGACGCGCATCTGCATGTGGTTCGGCGACCGCGACAAGCTCCTGACCAAGGGTCCGTGCGTCGTCGGTTCGGCTGGAACGCAGGAGCTCGGCGCGAGCCTCACCGCTGCGGACATCGAGGGCGACGGCGTCGACGAGCTCCTCGCCACGGTGAAGACCGACGGCATCGACGGCGTTCGGGTCATCCGCGTCGACGGCAGCGGCAGCGCCACGGTCGCCCCGATTGGCGTGCCCGGCGTCGGCGTGCGGCTCACGACGATCTGGCCGGGTCGGCCCGGCAAGGCCCGCTGGGCCGCAGTCGCCGCGGACGGCAGCCGCGTCGCCGTGTTCGAGGGCGCCGACCTCAAGACGTCGATCGGCCCCGGCGCCGGCATCATCCGCGGTTTCGGCCGCGGCCTCCGCTGAACGACCTGTTCCTGCGGGGCGCGTCTCGGGCGTAGGATGCACCCCTGAGCTCTGCCTGGCCATGCCCGGCGGGCGAGGAGGAGCGCGCGCGTGTTCGAGGACATCGACGACCAGAAGCCCGATCCGCAGCACGAGAAGAAGGCGCTCGAGGTCACGCGCGACAGCAACGATCGCGCGCTCGTCTATGCCGTGTGGACGCGCAACGCGGGCGGCGGGATGCCGATCGATCAGGCGTGGTCGATCCTCCACGAGCGTTATCCCGACGAGGCGCGGTTCCTCCTCCTCAACACGTACGAGGAGCTGGTGGCAACGCGCGGCCCCGAGGCGTGGTCGCCGAGCGGGTTCCTCGCGAAGGTCCGCAAGGTGCTCGACACAGCAGGCGGTCGGCTCAATCCCGAGGTCCGCGATCTGCTCGCCGTCGCCGACGATGATCTGCATCCGCTGTCCGAAGAAGACGCGAGCCGGCTCGAGCGCATCCGCGCGCGCGTCAGCAGTCGGTCCGGCGATCCCACGGCGGCACGCAAGCGCTTGCAGCGGCTCGCCTCGGACGTGGTGCGCGAGCTCCATGATCGAACGACCGGCGGGAAGTCCATCGGACGGACGTCGGGGTCGGTGCCCGCTGCGGCCGCCGGCGCGGAGTGGAAGACCGCGCTCGCCGCCGCGACCCAGGCGCGCGGCGCAAAGACCACGTATTCCGCAACGGCGAAGGTCACCACGGGTGACGTCGTCGAGCATCCGAAGTTCGGACCGGGCGTCGTGCTCGGTGTCGAGCCGGGCCGCGCGCACATCCTCTTCGAGAGCGGCGCGAGAAAGCTCGTCGCCGGCTGACCTCACCCCCGGGCCTCTCTCCCGGAGCGGGAGAGGGGAGCGAGAAAGGGTCGCTCAGTCGGTCTGCTCTTCGACGAGCAGACCTTCGAGATGCGCGGTGTCGTTCCACGCGTGGAGGCGCAGTCGGCCTCGTGAGTCGTGCTCGACGATGGTGAGGCCGCAGTTGCCGACGCCGGCGAGGGCGCGCAGACCCTCGGCGTTCACGCCGAGCAG
>JAXDMI010001137.1:0-4980 GCA_034666145.1 Myxococcales bacterium
ACTGGGACCTCGCCACGGCGGCAACACCGGCCGAGATGCGGCGCGTCTTTCGCCGCATCGTGCCGGTGGGCGAGGAGCACGGGACGATGGGGGTGCTCGACCGCGCCGGCGTGATGCACGAGGTCACCACGTTCCGGCGCGACGTGGAGACGGACGGGCGGCACGCCCGGGTCGTGTTCAGCCGGTCGATCGACGAGGACCTCGCGCGGCGCGACTTCACCGTCAACGCCATCGCCGTCGATCCGCAGAACGGCGCGCTCGTCGATCCGTTCGATGGCCGCAAGGACCTCGACGCGAAGACGCTGCGCGCGGTGGGCAAGGCCTTCGAGCGCTTCTCGGAGGACGGCCTGCGCGTCCTGCGAGCCGCACGTTTCTGCGCCACCCTCGAGTTCGAGCTCGATCCCGAGACGTACGCCGCCATCGCTCCCACGCTCGATACGTTCCGCAAGGTCAGCGCCGAGCGCGTGCGCGACGAGTGGGTCAAGACGATGAAGGCAAAGACGCCGTCGCGCGCCTTCGAGGTGATGCGCACGTCCGGGATCCTCGGCATCACGTGTCCCGAGCTGCTCGACGGCGTCGGGATGGAGCAGAACAAGTGGCACTCCTTCGACGTGTGGACGCACGGCATGGCCTGCATGGATGCCTGCGCGGGCGATCCCGTGCTGCGCATCGCCGCGCTGCTCCACGACGTGGGCAAGCCGCGCTCGCGTGAATTCAGCGAGAAGACGAAGGACTACACCTTCTACGATCACGACAAGATCGGCGCGGAGATCGCGCTGCCCATCGCGACGCGGCTGAAGTTCTCGAACGACGAGCGCGATCGCATCGTGTCGCTCGTGCGGCATCATCTCTTCCACTACGACGCATGGTCCGATCAGGCGGTGCGCCGCTGGATGAAGCGCGTCGGCCCCGAGCGCATCGAGGACCTCTACACGCTGAACGAGGCCGACCTCCGCGGCAAAGGGCCGATCTTCGGAGAGGCGGATCTCGCGCCGCTGTTCGCCCTGAAGGCGCACGTCGAGAAGGTGCTGGCGGAGGGCGCCGCGTTGTCGACGCGTGACCTCGCCGTCGATGGCAACGACCTGATCAAGGAGCTCGGTGTGAAGCCAGGACGCATCATCGGGCAGGTGCTCGAGGCGCTCCTCGAGCTGGTCCTCGCCGACCCGACGCAGAACGAGCGCGAGGCGCTGCTCGCGCGCGCCCGCGAGATCGTCCGCGAGCTCACCACGCAGGCGTGATAGCTTCGCCCGAGTGCTAGGCCGCACGATCGCTGCTGGTCTCCTGACGCTCGCGTCGCTTCCTTCCGCCGCGTACGCGCAGTCTCCGCCCGCCGCGCCCACCGCGATTGCGGTCGGCGACTGGCAGCTCACGCCCTCGTTCGAGGTACGGACGCGCGGCGAGTACCGTCGCGATCCGCCGGACCTCGGCGGCTTCGATTCCTTCGGGCGCCTCGACTCGCGCGTGCGCGATTCGTGGGTGGTGTCCGAGCGCACGCGCCTCGGGCTCGGCGCCGAGCATGGCGCGGTGCGCGCGCAGATCACGCTCCAGGATGCGCGCGCCTTCGGTGCACCCGCGCCGACGGCGACGCTCTCCACACCGGCCGGCGTACGTGGCGCGGGACAGTTCGCGCCGTACGAGGCGTACCTCGAGATGCGCTCGTCGAGCGCGCGACCGAATTGGTTGCGCCTTGGACGACAAGCGGTGATCTGGGGCGAGGGCCGGCTCATCGGCAACGCGGATTTCTCGCCGACGGGACGCTCGCTCGACGCCGCCCGCGCGCATCTCGCGACGGGCAACTTCGACTTCGAGGCGCTCGCCGTGATCCTCGAGGTGCCGAGTCCGCTCGGGACCTCGTTCGGCGATCGCAGCGGACAGTCGCGTTCCGGCGTAGAGCTCTACGGCCTCACGGGGCGCTGGTCGATCGATCCGCTGCTCCGGCTCGAGGCGTTTGCGATCGCGCGCGTCGCGCGTAGCAGTGGTGATCAGCTCGACGGCTCGCGTTTCGCGCTCGCGCGCCTCTCCGGCGAGACGTACACGGGCTCGCTGCGCGTGTCGGGCGAGGGCAAGGGCTGGACGTACGGGCTCGAAGGCGCGTACCAGCTCGGCAATGCGGCCTCGCTGGTCGCCGGCGGCTCGGACATCGCTGCGTACGCCGCTGCTGCGCACGTGTCGAAGACGTTCCCCGAGGTGGCGCTCACGCCGACCCTGCGCATCGGCGGCTCGTATGCGTCCGGCGATGACGGCAACGGCAAGTACAAGCAGTTCGATCCGCTGCTCGCGGATCCGCAGCGCTTCCACGGACAGATGGATCTGTTCGCGTGGTCGAACGCGATCGACGTGTCGGGGCGCGCGCAGATCGTGCCGTGGACCGACACCACGTTCGCGCTCGAATATCGTTATGCGCGTCTCGCCGAGGCGTCGGGCGAATGGATCGGCAGCTACCTCACGGCGATCGGACGTGCAGCTCCGCCGCCGGGCTTCGCGGCAGCGGGCTATGCGCCGATCAATCCGTCGGGTGACAGCGAGCTCGGGCACGAGCTCGATGCGCTCTTCACGTGGCGACCGTGGCTACCGCTCGAGATGCGCGCGGGCTGGTCGGGCCTCCTGCTGGGCGACGGCGCGCGAGGCATCATGGCGGCCTACGCCCGCGGCCGCGCCGACGCAGCCGGCGTCGTCACCCCCGCCAAAATCGCCCACTACGCATACGCGCAACTCACGCTCACGATGCCGTAAGACCAAGAGAGAAGAAGAGACTCTCGCTCTCAATTGCCGGTCCAGCGGCGCGTGGGGCCTACGTCGGCGTGGACGAACCAGTCGCTCGAGAGCGGATACACGCCGACGCCGCCCGTCCAGCCCAGGTCGCGGATCTCCTTCTCCAGCCCACGCGGGTCGAGGCCGCGTGAGTCGCCCGGGAGGACGATGCGGAAGTCGCACGCGTGCCCGAGCGAGTGCTGGCTGTGCGAAGCGACGTGGTGGCCTTTCTTGCGCATCGTCTCGTTGAGCTTCGCGCTGCGGTAGCCGCTCACGAGCTCGATGCGCGCGCCGGGATGGTTGCGCGCGAGCGAGCGCAGGAGGTCGAGCAGGCGCGGGTCGAACGCATGTCGCTCGCCCGTCACGCGATCGGCGAGCAGCGCGGAGAAGCGCTCCTGCGTCGGCATCGCGTCGTCGAGGGGAACGCGCTCGTCGGTGTGCGTCTGCACCAGCGTCGCGAGCAAGGGAGGCGGCTCGGACGTGACGTCGAGGGCACCGCCATCGGCCTTCTTGCTGGCCAGGCCGCTGCCTCGCTCGACGCGCTCGTCGATGCCCGACGGCGACGCCACGAGGACCGCGGGGGCGCTCGACAGAAGTGCGGCGAAGATGGCGAGCGCAGCGTGTTTCACGGCCGAATTCCTGGGGACTTCGACGAGGAATAGTAGCGGAATGCCTTGACGTGAGCACGCTGGGCGGTGACCCTCGGAGTCGATCTGGATGGCGGATTCAAGGTCGGATGTCGAGCTCCTGGGGCTCATCGCAGGCGGGGATGTCCGCGCGGTGGGAGAGCTCTACGATCGCTACTCGCCGACGCTCTTCCCGATCGCGCTCCGCATCGTGCGTGATCGCTCCGAGGCCGAGGACGTGCTCCACGATGCCTTCGTTGCCGTGAACGAGCGCGCCCGACAGTACGCGGCGGATCGCGGGTCGGTCATCGCGTGGCTCGTCACGCTCGTTCGCAACCTGAGCATCGACCGCACGCGTCGTCGCGATCGGCGAGGCACCCTCGCGCGCGACGTGCTCCCACACGAGCCGCCCGCGTCGGTGCGCGATCCCGAGCGACTCACGTCCGATGCGTCCGAGCGCGAGAAGATTCGCCGCGCGCTGGCGTCTCTCCCGGAGGCGCAGCGGCAGACGCTGGAGATCGCGTTCTTCGAGGGGCTCACGTATCCCGAGATCGCTGCGCGCGAGAACGTGCCGCTCGGTACCATCAAGTCGCGCGCCGCGCGCGCCCTCGCAGCCCTGCGCGAGGCTCTCGTCAAGGAAGGCGTCACATCCATCGAGGGTGCAGACGTCGAGAAAGTCGGAGTCTGATGACGATCGAGCTGGACGAAGGCCCTGTCACGCGAGCTGCTTCGAGCTCCGGGCCTTCGCTCTACTACGCGTCGGCGATGCCGACCGGCGGCGCGAAGGCAGTGCTCGCGGTCATTCACGGCTACGCCGATCACGGCGCGCGCTACGCGCACGTGATGGGCGCGCTCGCCGAGCACGGCATCGGCTCGGTCGCGATCGATCTACGCGGCCATGGTCGCGCGCAAGGACCGCGCGGCTTCTGCACGCGCTTCGACGAGTTCCTCGACGACGCTCGCGAGCTGCGCCGGCTCGTCGACGCCCGCGCGAAGGGCGCACCGACGTTGCTCTTCGGTCACAGCTTCGGTGGCCTCGTCGCGACGCTGAGCGCGCTCGATACGCCGGGATCGCTCAAGGGTCTCGTGCTCTCCGCGCCGTTCTTCGGGCTCGGGCTCGAGGTGCCGCGCATCAAGGTCCTGGCGGGAAAAATAGCCTCGCGCGTGTATCCGAAGCTCGGTCTGCCGAGCGGCCTCGAGGGCAAGGACATGACGCACGACGCTGCGAAGGCGAAGGACTACGACGCCGATCCGCTCGTGTTCAAGAACGCGACGGCGCGCTGGTTCACCGAGGCGACGTCGGCGCAGCAGCGCGCGCTCGCGTCGGCATCACGCCTCACGATGCCGCTCTACATGACGTTCGGGACCGCCGACAAGGTCGCGAGCCTCGCGACGGCGAAGCGCTTCTTCGACGCCGCGGGCAGCGCCGACAAGACGTGGGACCCGCGCGAAGGTCTCTTCCACGAGGTGCTCAACGAGCCGTCGTGGAAAGACATCGTCGACAACATCGCCCGCTGGGTCCTCTCCCACAGCTAAAACGGCGAGCGGTTAACGCTCGCCGTTTTCGCTTTCGTCAGATGTGTCCCGTGAATGCGGAACGAGG
>JAXDMI010001138.1:0-3577 GCA_034666145.1 Myxococcales bacterium
CGCGAAGATCACGACGTCGGAGCGCAAGCGCAAGCCGTACGCCCCGTACACGACGAGCAAGCTTCAGCAGGACGCGGTCAACCGACTCGGCTTCGGCGCCAAGCGCACGATGCAGGTCGCGCAGGGCCTCTACGAAGGCGTCGACCTCGGCAAGGTGCTCGGCACCGTCGG
Source organism: Myxococcales bacterium (assembly GCA_034666145.1). Taxonomy (GTDB): domain Bacteria; phylum Myxococcota_A; class Polyangia; order Polyangiales; family Polyangiaceae; genus Labilithrix. The sequence continues at coordinate 172 of JAXDMI010001138.1, forward strand.
TCTCATCACGTACATGCGTACCGACTCGACGCGTGTCTCGCCCGAGGCCCTCCAGGGCGCGCGCGACTACATCGTCGAGAAGTACGGCAAGGACTCGATCCCGAAAGAGCCGAACGTCTTCAAGTCGAAGAAGAACTCGCAGGACGCGCACGAAGCGGTTCGTCCGACGTCGCTCGACTACCCGCCCGAGACCGTGCGCAAGCACCTCAAGGACGAGCAGTTCAAGCTCTACAAGCTGATCTGGGAGCGCTTCATCGCGAGCCAGATGAAGGACGCGATCTTCGACCAGACGTCGATCGACGTCGAAGCGAAGCCGCCCAAGGCCGGCTCGACGTACATGCTCCGCGCGAGCGGTCGCGTCCTCAAGTTCGCAGGCTGGCTCGAGGTCTACGGCGCCGGCGTCGAGAACGAGGCGCAGGCCGGCGGCGAAGAGCCCGAGGACAAGGCCGCAGAAGCCGGCGCAAGTGGCAAGGCCGAGGAGCCCGCCGAGGGCGAGGCTTCGCTTCCCGAGCTCAAGGAGGGCGAGGAGCTCGAGCTCGTCACGCCGCCCGGCGTCCTCGCCGAGCAGAAGTTCACGCAGCCGCCCGCGCGCTACAACGAAGGCTCGCTCGTCCGCGACCTCGAAGATCGCGGCATCGGTCGCCCGAGCACGTACGCCGAGATCATCAGCAAGGTGCAGGCGCGCGACTACGTCGAGAAGGTCGACGGTCGCTCGTTCCGCCCCACGCTGCTCGGCAAGATGGTCGTCGACGGCCTCCTCGGCAGCAAGCTCGAGTTCATGGATCCGACGTTCACGTCGAGCATGGAAGACGAGCTCGATCAGGTCGAGGCCGGCAAGGAGGAGCGCACAGTGCTCCTCTCGCGCTTCTACAAGAAGTTCCGCCAGCAGCTCGACATCGGCAAGAAGGGCAAGCGCTGGAACCCGGAGCCCGTCCTCATGGAGGGCGAGTTCTGCGACGCGTGCGGGCCGGAAGGCACCGACGAGAAGCTCCGCGCACTGCCGCGCGGCACGATGTCGAAGCGCTGGTCCAAGAACGGCTGGTTCGCCGGCTGCTCCAACTACCCGAAGTGCAAGACGACGCGCGACATGGGCGCGGACGGCAACGGCTCGGCGCCGCCGCGCGAGACGGACTTCGACTGCGACAAGTGCGGGAAGAAGATGTCGATCCGTAGCGGCCGCTACGGGGAGTTCCTCTCCTGCACCGGCTACCCCGCGTGCAAGAACGCGCGGCCCGTGCCGCTCGGCGTGCCTTGCCCGAAGTGTGGCGGCGACATCATCGAGGTCCGTCCCAAGAAGAAGGGCGGCAAGACCTTCTACGGTTGCAGTCGCTACAACGACGAGACCGTGAAGTGCGACTTCAAGCTCTGGATGAAGCCCATCCCCGAGCCCTGCCCCTCGTGCGGCGCGAAGTTCCTCGTCATGGGAGGAACGAAGGCGAAGCCCATGATCACCTGCGCCGACAAGGAGTGCGGGTACAAGCGCAACGTCGACGAGGAAGCACCGGGTCCGCTCGAAGGAGCGGTACCGACGCCCGCCGCGGGCGCTCAGCCTGCGCCGCCTCCGGCGTGATCGCGGCGTGATTCAGTCGGCTGCGCGTTTGACCGCGTAGCCGACGCCGTCGCCGAGCGGAAGCACCACCGCGCGGAGCTGCGGATGCGAGACGAGGGCCTGGTTGAACGCGCGTAGCGCTTCGACCCGCACCTTCTCGTTCGCCGGCACGTCCTTCTTCGCGACGAGGCCCCTCCAGAGGACGTTGTCGGCGATGATCACGCCGCGTGGCGAGAGCTTCGGCGCCACGAGCTCGAGGTATCGCGTGTAGTCCTCTTTCACGCAGTCGATGTAGACGAGGTCGATCTCCTGCGCCGCCGCCGCGAGCTTGCCGAGCTCGACGAGCGCGTCGCCCTGTCGGACCTCGACCTGCTGATCGAGCTCGGCGCGCTTGATGTAGCCGCGCGCGATCTTCACGGTCTCGGGATCTTTCTCGATGGTGATGACACGCGCCCCGGGGCCGGCTGCACGCGCGAGGACGATGGCGCCGTAACCGATGTTGGTGCCGACCTCGACGATGGTCGTCGCGCCGCACGCGCGCGCCGTCACCGCGAGGAACGTCGCCACCTCGGGATCGCTGATGGGCTGGCGATGCTCCTTGGCATACGCCTCCATCTCCGCGAGCAGCTCGTCGCGCGCAGGCTCGATGCCCTCGAGATACGACGCCTGGTCGGCGCCGAGAATCGCGTCCGACGCGTCCTTCACTTACTTCTTCGCCTTCGGCTTCACTTCGACGATGTCGTCCTTCATCGGCGCGATCGCGGCGATGAGGTCGTTCTGCTCGTTCTCGCCGACCTTGTTCTCGTCGAGCGCGGCCTTGAGCGCGGACACGGTCGCGTTCCACTCGGCTTCGGTGATCTTCATGCCCTTGTGGGCATCCTTCATCGACTTGCCGGCGTATTCGCAGTCGCCGCCCGATTCCTTGCAGATCTGGTCGATGAGGTTCGTCCGGAACTTGTCGACCTTCTCCTTGGAGAGCTTAGCGAAGCGCTTCTTGACGACGTCGTTACCGACGAGGTTCTTGATGAACGCGTCCACGACCTTCGTGATGCCTTCCTTGTTCCCGAGGCGCTCGTAGAGCGACTTGGGCTTGGGAGGCTCAGGCGGAGCGGCGTCCTCGGGACCGGCGTCGGAGACGGTCTCGGTGATCATCGGCTCCTTCGGCGGCTGCTTCTTGCCACAGGCGACGGTGCCGAGGCCCAACGCTCCGGTCGCCACAACGACCATGATCGAGCCAACGAGGAGGCGGATACGCATGGCCTACGTGTATAGGCGTGCCGTGCGAGGAGGATCCACAAAAAAAGCCCCGCGGTGAGCCCCATTACAGAAGTGGGCATCCGCATGAAATGCGCTGTAAAACGAGGGTGGTGAGCAGCTCTGTCCGCCCACCCGTTTCGCCGGCGCTCGCCGGTGCTGCGGGGTCCTCGGGTCCGCTCTCGGCGAGCGGTGGGCCAGGCACGGCTTCCGTCCTCCCTACGGCAACGACGTGCATGCTCCTCATCGGCGACCGCGTCGTGCTCCGCGCGAATGCGCCGCCCGAGGCCGAGTACATCCTCTTCGAGATCGGCGACATCGAGCTGCGATCGAGCGAACCGGGCCGTGTTCGCGAGCACGGCTATCAGACCACCGTCGAGAGAGCGCGGGCGCGGCTCGCACAAGCCGGCGCAACGGCCGCGCTCGCACATGAATGCGCGACAGTGATGCACCCGGTGCTGTCGGCCGCCTATGCCCGCGGACCCGCCGCCAAGCACGTCGCGCGCTATCTCGGCCCGCTCGAGCTCTTCCAGGCCGATCACTACGACGCCGGCGCGCATGTGTATCGCGGCGTCTTCGTGGATCTGCCGACGCTCGTGACCG
>JAXDMI010001139.1:0-8667 GCA_034666145.1 Myxococcales bacterium
CGCCGATGAACGACACGCGGCCTCCTTGCGGTGGGAACACGATGGCGAGGTCATCGCCCTCGTTCAGCGGTACGTCGGTGCCGTCGGCGCGCAACGCGCGGAGCTCGAGCGCGATGTCCTTGCCGGGATCGCCGAGATAGCCCGCCGCGCACGTCGGCGGCGCCGCCTCCGCGCCGGCATCGCCGGCGGGGGTCGCCTCGCCTCCACTCGGACACCCAGCGAGCCCGAGCAGAGCCGCGATCGTGGGGATGACGGCGAGGCGAAGACAGCGCATCGTGACGTCTGTTGCAGTTCTCGTCGTCCTGCTTCGGGAAGTAATAGACGAACTCATTTCAGTGCTCGTTCTTCTCCACGATCGGGCCGAACGTGTAGCAGCAGTCGGGCTTCGCATCGGGATGCTTCGCCACGTCGTAGTCGTCGAGCGCCTTGCAGCCGCCCGCGGAATCGAGCGGCGGCGTCCACTGGTACGAGCACTCGTACGCCACGCCACCGCCCGGCGGCACGGCGACGTTCAGCTCGGGCGAGCGGAGCATCGGCGGCTCGTCCCACGTGCGCGACGTGTAGAACTTCTTGTCCTCCGGCGGCAAGCCGACCGTCGTTCCGTCCGACGCGTAGATCGAGAACTGCTTCCCGCGGCCGTGGAAGTGGCCGTTCGCGCCGATGATGTTGACCGTCTCCTTGTTCTTGAACTGGCAGTTGCCCTGGAAGCTCGGCGACGGGTTCGCCTTGCACACGCGGATCGACTGCTTCGTCGCGAAGAGCGTGCCCATCTCGTGGACGACCTCCGCCTTCGGGATGGTGTGGAAGTTCACCGCCACCTCGCCGCCCTCGGGCGACTTCTGTGACGTCGCATTGACGTAGTGGGTCTGGAGCATCAGCCACTCGTCGGGCTGGAACACGTTCGCTACGCCGTCGGGGAACGTCCAGTCGAGGTCACCGGTCTGCTGCGTGTTCGCGACGAGCGGCCAGTCCGCCCAGTTCGGGCTCTTGAAGCACTCGCCCGTGCCGTTCTTGCCTTCCTGGATGGCGCCGTTCGCGGGATCGAGGTTCACGATGCTCTTCACGCGGAAGATGTTCATGTGATGCGAGCCGGCCTTCTGCACGATGCGGATCCGGTGCAGGTTGACGGGATCGTTCTCGGGCATGCCGCCCGCTTTCGCGAGGTCGCGGACCTTGTAGAAATAACAGTTCTGGATCTCGTCGCCAGCGTTGACCGGGAAGAGCTGCGTCTTGAACTGGAACCCGAGCCCAGCCGCGGGGGCATCGAGCTTCTCCGGATCGGTCACCGTGGTCTCGGTGGGCGCCGGCTCGTGAGCGGGCGCGCAGGCCGCGGTCATGGAGAGCGCGACGGGCATCGAGAGCAGCGCGGCGAGAAGGAAGCGATTCATGGTGACCTCGGAAGGGTATCGTAGAGACGTGGTGTCGGAGCGCTCATGAGCAGGCTGCGTGCCACCCTTGCGATCGCCGGAACTACGGGAAATAGGGGTCCGTCGTGTGACCGTCGGTCGAGCTCGGCCCGACATCCGAGTCATGTGTGCCAGGTACCAGGGGGCTGGCACGTACGGCCGCTCGCGGCCGCGCTGGTGGTCATCGGCGCCTGCGGAATCGCTGCAGGATGCACCCATGACGGCCGACCGCCGGCGACGTCGCGGGGCGCCGGCACGGCGACCGGCGACGGAGGCGCGCCCGGCCGTGCGCTCGACGGAGCTACCTTCGGTATCGCGGATGCTTCCGCCGCGCGCCCGCCGCTCGCGCCGGCGCTCGCGCTCGTGCCGCGACCTCGCAACGCAGTGACGTGTAGCGGCAGCCTGTCCGTCGGCGACGTGAACGGGATCGTCGTCGACGATGATCCCGCGGCGCGCGCGATTGGGACGCGGCTCGCGCAGTGGCTCGGCATCGGCGCGTCGCTGGTGCGCGCGATCCCGGTGGGCGCGCCGGGCCCGTCACACGCCATCGTCCTTCGTCTCGACGCCGCGTCAGCAACGTCCGGACCCGCGCGTGATGCAGCGGCGGAGCCGCCGCGCGATCTCGAAGACGAGGCCTACACGCTCGACGTCACGCCCGAGAGCGCAGTGCTCCGCGCGCGTCATCCGGCCGGTCTCTTCTACGCGGCGCAGTCGCTCGCGCAGCTGGCCGGCTCGCGCCCGCTGTTCCCCGCGGTGACGCGTGCGAGTGCTCGCTCGCTGCCGTGCATCCACGTCGACGATGCGCCCGCGCAGCGCGTCCGAGCCATGCACCTCGATGTCGCGCGTCACTTCTTCTCGACGGAGCTCGTCGAGCGCTATGTCGACATCCTCGCGTTCTATCGCTTCAACGTCTTTCACTGGCACCTCACCGACGATCAGGGCTTTCGCCTCTCCATCCGCTCGCATCCCGAGCTCACGCAGGTCGGCGCGCGACGCATCGAAGACGGTCACGAGGTCTCCGGCTCGTACACACAAGACGACGCCCGGGCAGTGGTGGCACGCGCGAAAGACTCCTTCGTCACCGTGGTGCCCGAGATCGAGATGCCGGGCCATGCGCGAGCGATCCTCGCGTCCCATCCCGAGCTCTCCTGTACCGGCAAGAAGCAGGACGTGCCCTCGACGTGGGGCGTCTTCGACGACGTCCTCTGCGCCGGCAACGACGCGACCTACAAGCTCCTCGACGACGTGCTGCGTGAGACGACCGAGGTCTTTCCGTCGCGGCTCGTGCACGTCGGCGGTGACGAGGTCCCGAAGACGCGCTGGACGGCGTGCCCGAAATGCCGCGCGCGGATGGCTCGCGAGAAGCTCGACACAGAGCAGCTCCACGGCGCGTTCCTGAAGCGCGTGGGCGCGATGCTCGCGACGCGGGGCCGCCGCATGGTGGCGTGGGACGACGCGCTCGAAGGTGGCTTGCCGCAAGACGCGGTCGTGGTCGCGTGGCAGAGCGCGGAGCGCGCGCGGCTCGCCGTGGCCGGTGGACACGACGTGGTGATGGCGCCGTCGGACAGCGTGTACCTCAACTTCTGGCAGTCACGTGCCGTGGGCCAGCCCGGTCACGAGGGTTACTTGCCGTGGACCAAGGTGCTCGCGTTCGAACCGCCGACGGGCAGCCACGTGCTCGGAGGCGAGGGCGCGCTGTGGACCGAGTACGTGCGCACGTCCGACGAGCTCGACACGCAGCTCCTCCCGCGGCTCGCGGCGCTCTCCGAAGCGCTGTGGAGCGGCAGCGGAGACGCCACGTCGTTTGCGGGACGCTTCACGGCGCAAAGGCCGCTCCTCGATGCGAACGGCGTTCGTTACTTCGTGGAGCCGCCCATCGGTCTCCGCGCGAAGAAGGTGTTCGTCGATACCGCCGTGCTCGAGCTCGCACGACCGGCAATTCATCCCGACGGCGTCGTGCGGTTCACCCTCGACGGCACCGAGCCGACCGCCGGCTCGCCGATCTACGACGCGCCGATCGTCCTGCGCGCCACCACGTCGGCGACGGCGCGCTTGTTCCTTCCCGGCGGACGCACGAGCGACGTCGTGCGCGGCACCTTCGAGCGCTCGGCACTCCATCCGCCCATCCAGCCCTCGATGGACCCGGCGCATCTGCGTGAGGGTGTACTCTACAAGTACTTCGAGGGTGACTTCCGCACGCTGCCCAACTTCGCGACCCTGGCGCCGGCGCGCAGTGGCCGGCTCTCGTCGCTCGGCTTCGATCCCTCGTTCCGCGCCGAGCGCTTCGCCGTCGCGTACGACGCGTGGCTGCGCGTGCCGGCGGACGGCGTGGTTCGCTTCGTCACGCACGCGGACGACGGGGTCGCGGTCGACGTCGAGGGCGTGCGCGTCCGGGTCGACGCCGGCGAGCCCGCAGCCCGCGATGCCGCCGGCGAGATCGCGCTCGCGCGCGGACCGCACACCGTCCGCCTCCTCTACTTCCAGGGCGGCGGCGGGAAAGAGCTGTCGCTGCAGTGCGAAGGCCCTGGTTTGCCGCTCGGACGCTGCCCGCTCGTCAGCCCCTGAGGCGAGTGGCTCGAGAGCCGCGTTGCAGTTCTTGCGCGCGCCAAGTCCACGATCTTCCCCGGTTGACGCGGCGCGGTATGAGAAAACCCTCGCGCAGCGTCTCGACAGAATCAAAATCGGACTGTAGGTGGATGCCCTCTCTTCTCGCACTCTGCGGAGCGCGCGCGAGGAGCCAGGGGTCGCAAACCATGAAGAAGCTGCTCTCGATTCTCCTCCTCGCCGGGCCCGTCGTCGTCGCCACTGCGTGCTCGCACAACACGGTCGTCGTCGCGGGAGACGGTGGTTCTGCCGCCAGCGCGACCGATACCACCGCGCCGCCGGACGACTCGGCGATGACCGAGGACGCGAGCACCGCGGCTCCCTCGTGCGACTGCCCGTCGACGTGTCAGTCGACGACCGAGAAGGACAAGACGGCGGTCTGCCATCCGGCGCCGGCGCCGAAGACCGTCTCGACGGGGACCGTGGGCAAGTTCCAGATCACCGGCTTCGAGTACTGGCAGTGGGTGAAGGGCGCTCACGTCTACGACAACGGCGCGTCCGTCGCGTGGGGCTACAACGGTGAAGGCGAGCCGCAGGCGAAGCCGCCGGTCCTCCCGACCGAGCAGTCGCGCGCGTGCATGGCCGAGGCGAACAAGGTCCTCAACGACATCTTGAAGAACGACGTTCCGCCCGAGCTCGAGGCCTTCCGCGCCAAGACCGGCGTGAACGCGTTCTGGCAGTGGAACAACGACATGACCGGCACGGACGTCGGCATCGAGGCGCCCAAGGAGTACCAGTCGCTCTGGCTCTACGACATGCGCCTGATCAAGTGGATGAGCCACACGAACCGTGACGGAACGTGCCGCCTCCCGACGAAGGCCGACCTCGTGAAGTTCGCGAAGGGCTGCATCAAGTCTTTCCCGAATTGTTACAACTCGGACTTCTGAGCGACGGAAGCGACCGAACGCCGTCGTTCACGCCGTGCCTCTCACGGCGTGAACACGATGAAGAGCCGGCCTTCCGGCGTGGTCTGCTGCGTGCTCGACACGGCGACGCCGAGGCCGGGCGCGACGACGCGACTGATGGCGTAGCGCGCCGAGAGATCTCCTCGCAGCCCCGCTTGGTCGTCGAACGTCTCGTGTCCGCCGACGCGCAGATCGGCGGCCCACGCACCACTCGCGTAGCCGACGCCGCCGTAGAGACCCGGTCGAAAGATCGTCGACACGTCGTACGCACCGAAGCCGAGCTCGCCGTGAAAGCCGAGGCGCCGTCCGAAGCGCAGATAGCTGTCGGGCAGCACGTTGGTGGTGGGCGAGCCGTCGGTGTTGCTCGCCCAGCGCTGGAAGACGAGCGCGCCGACGTGAGAGCCGAAGTACGTCGTGTCCCACCCGAAATTCGCGCGACCCGCCGGGAGCAGTCGCGAAGGCGGGATGACGTCGTTCGTGGTGCACGGCTGTTCGGAGCAGCGCGTGCGCGTGAAGCTGCGGTACTCACCGCCACCGCCACCGCCGATGGAGAAGCCGTCGGGCTCGATGTCGAGCGTCGCCTCTTCGCTGCGCGTGGGCGCGTAGATGGGAGCCGGAGCGGGAGGCCCAGGCTGCGCGGGATTCGCGTCAGGATCCGCATCGGGATCGGCGTTCGGATCCGCGTTCGGATCGGAGTCGGGTCTCAGCGCGCCGCCGTTGCTCGTCTCTTCTTCGGGAGGACGCGGGACCCGATCGTCGGCGTAGAAGCGCACGTGACCGCCGACGCCTCCGTAGTTCGCGCGCGCGGACGGTCCACACGTCCACTGCCCGACGCTCGAACCGGCATAGCCTTCGGCCTCGACTTGCACGGGTCCCGCGACGGCGACGCGTGACACCGCAGAGAGCATCAGGCCTCCGAGGCCGAGCACGAGCCACCGTCTCCTCGTCATGACGTGTCCATGAGCAAGGCTGATGCCCCGATGCGATCATGAATAAAGCGCGCTCGTTTACGTCGCTCCGATCGCGGACCATGATCGCGACGACCCGAGACCGTGGCCGACGATTCACACGTGGCGCCCACAGGTCACACGCTACGATCGACGCGACGGCATGGTTCTCGTGAGGCTCACGCGCCAGACTGTGGTGACCGCGACGTTCATCGGGCTCGCACTCGCGTCGTGCAAGCGTCAGGACGCGCAGCCTGCGCAGCCTCCGTACGCGTATCCGTATCCCGCGCAATATCCGGCGCCGCAGCCCGCGCCGTGGGCACCGCAGCCCGCATATTACGGGCCGAGCGCGCCGCCCGTGCTGACGCCCGCGTTCGGCTTCTACTGTCAGTCCGACTTCGATCTGCAGTGCGCGTACGGCCACTGCATCAACGGTCACTGCGGAGGATGCGCAGACGTGAGTCAGTGCAAGCCCGGCGCGGTGTGCGCGCCGTCGCCGGTGGGTGGCACGTGCTGGCCGGACACACGGAACAATCCGCAGCCGCGCCCGCAGCCGGCGCCACCGCCGAACCCGGGTCCAACACCGACGCAACCGCCGCCATTCCCGGTACCGCCGCCGGCACCGCCGGGACCATCCTCCGATCCGTTCGCGGCCGCGCGGCAGACGTGTGTAGATCGCATCAATCAGTACCGGGCGCGCGTGCGCGTCGGGCCCATCGCGCGCGATGCCAGCACCGAGTCGTGCGACGACGAGGAGTCGCGTCTCGACTCGAGCGCGAACCGCGCGCACGGCAGCTTCGGCAAGTGCGGTGAGCGCGCGCAGAACGCGTGTCCGAATTATCCCGGCGCATCCGTCGAGGACGTCCTCACCAAGTGCCTCCAGCAGATGTTCGACGAGGGGCCCGGCGGCGGTCACTACGACAACATGACGAGCACGAAGTACTCGCGCGCGTCGTGCGGCTTCATCTCGGTGGGCGGCGGTCGCATCTGGACCGTGCAAAACTTCTTCAAGTAAGACGCGTCGACGCGTGGACGCGTAGGCGACGCGCGCGTAGTCGCGAGGATCGCTTCAGCGCGCCACTTCGGCGAGGAGCTGGTTCGCGACGGTCTCGCTGACGTGCAGTGGGCCGACGCCGAAGCTCTTCGCGACGGCATCCTGCTCGAAGAGGAAGCGGCGCAGCACGTCGCGCGGATACTCCTCGAGCGCGAGGCCGTGTGCCTCCGCGACGAGGCCGTCGTCCGCGCGCAGGTGATGCGCGCGCGCGCCGTTGCCGTGAAGCGCATGGCACTGGAGACAGCCTTGCTCGTTGGTGAGCGCGTCGGCGAGGGGCTTCGGTGTCTTGCGTGCGACGGCGAGCGGATCCTCGTCGACCACCTTGAAGCTCGACGCCGTGAGCGCGAACTCGGCGAGCGTCGGCACCTGCACTCCGCCGGTCGGGCTCGTCTCACCGGGCACATGCAGAAAGCCGCCGATGTGGCGGATCATCAGCGGTCGCGACGGCTCGGTCTCCGGCTTCCACGAGTAGGTGCGATGCACGTTGTACGTGACGAACATCCGAAAGAGGTTTCGCTCGTCGTCGATGCCAACGACGATCGTAGGGTTTTTCAGGTCGATCTCGCTGCGCGTGAGCACGAGCTTCTCGCCGCGTGCGTTCGTCACCTCGACCCAGCGTCCCGCTCCGAGCTCGGGATGCGCGCGGAGGTACTCGCCGAGATCGATCGCGTCGTACGTCGCCGCGGGCCACGGCTCGAGATCGCGCGCCATCTCTCCGAACACCGTTCGCACCGCGGCACGAAAGCGAGCGTCGGTCGGTCGACGGATGACGAGGTGCTCGTCCTTCCAGAACGTCTCGGTGGTCAGAGGAGCGTGCGCGCCCCACGCATCGGCGAGCGCCCAGGCGGTCTCGCCATTGCCCGGTCGCGGCTCTCGGCGCACGAATGCGCTGATCCCGTCGGCGACGTCGTTCTTCTCGCCCGAGAGGTTCGTGAGCGTGCTCGCGTCGCGCAGCGAGACGAAGTGACCGTGCACGTCCTTCGCGCCTGCACGCTCGAGTGCACGCACCAGGAGCCGCGAGCTCTGCGCCGACGCCGGTGAATCCGCGTGCGCCGACAACACGAGGAACGGCGGCGCATCGGCCCGCGCGGCCGGCGCGTCGTACACCCCGTTGATCGCGATGACGCCGCGGAGCTTCGCAGGCTCGAGCCCGAACCGAGGCTCGAGCGCGAGCTTCGTCACGAGCGTCGCGCCGGCCTGCTCGCCGCCGAGCACGGGCTCGGCCACGATGCCGTACTCGGTGGCACGTCGCGCGAGCTCTCGGATGACCTCGGCGACATCCTCGCCTCCGCGATCGAGAGGGCGCTCGTCGCTCACGTCGAACGAGACCACGGCGACGGCGATCCCGCGTCGCTGCAGCGCATCGGCGATGGCGATGCCGGTGCGCTCCTTCTCGTCGGGTGCGGGCCATCCGCGCTCGTGCGCGAAGACCATCCACGGCGCGGGCTTCTCGGACGGCGGCGGCAGATACAGATCGACGCGAACGCCGGCGCGCGTGACGACGTCATGGAGCACGATCGCGTCATGCCGCTGCGTCGTGACGACAGCGCGTGCGCGACGCTCGCCGATGGCGACGCCGCGCACGAGACCCACGACGAGACCGATGGCCGCGAGCGCGAGGGGAACGAGGATGGGTGCGAGCCGACGCTTCACGCGTCAGAGCTCGGCGTCGAATCTCAGAACCACGTCCACGGTTTGTACCAGACGCTCGCCGGAGCGGCCGCGGGCGCGGGCGCAGCGACGGCGGCAGG
>JAXDMI010001140.1:0-2918 GCA_034666145.1 Myxococcales bacterium
CCCGAGGTCGAGGAGCTCGGACGCATCCTCAACAAGATGGGCGCCGAGGTGAACGGCGCCGGCACCGACGTCATCCACATCGTCGGTACCGATCGCGGGGAGCTCGCGCCCTTCGACCACGCGATCATCCCCGACCGCATCGAGGCCGGCACGTACATGGTGGCGGCGGCGATGATCGAGGGCGGCGACGTTCTCGTCGAGGGCGCCGAGCTCCGCGACCTCGAGGCCCTCGCGATGAAGATGCGCGCGGCCGGCGTCGAGATCACCAGCGAGGGCCACAACATCCGCGTGAAGCGCACGGGCCCGCTGCGCGGCGTGAACGTCACGACCGCCCCGCACCCCGGCTTTCCCACCGACATGCAGGCGCAGTTCCTCGCGCTCATGTCGATGGCGCGTGGCGAGAGCGTCATCACGGAGACCATCTTCGAGAATCGCTTCATGCACGTTCCTGAGCTCCAGCGAATGGGGGCGAGCGTCGCCCTGCGCGGCAACACCGCCGTGGTGCAAGGGGTTCAGCGGCTCTACGGCGCCGCGGTCATGGCGACCGACCTGCGCGCGAGCGCCTCGCTCGTCATCGCCGGCATCATTGCCGACGACGAGACCGAGGTCCGCCGCATCTATCACCTCGATCGCGGCTACGAGCGCATCGAGGAGAAGCTCCACGGCCTCGGCGTGGACGTCGAGCGCGTGAAGGGCGCCGAAGCGTGACCAGCGAAACGGCAGCGTCGTCGGACGGCGCGCCGTTGACCATCGCCCTTCCCAAGGGCCGCACGCTGCGTCCGGTGGCTACGCTGCTCGCGCGTGCCGGCGTGGTTTCGGCAGCGGAGGGCCCGGCGCGTCCGCTCCCGGAGGCGCTCGCCGACGAGAGCCGCGCGCTCGTTCGCCTGGCGCGCTTCGGCGAGCTGCCGCTGGAGCTGCTGCTGCTCAAGCCGGACGACATTCCGACGTACGTCGAGTACGGCACCGCCGATCTCGGCGTGTGCGGGCGTGACGTGCTCGTCGAGCGCGAGGTGGACGTCTACCATCCCGTCGACCTCGGGATCGGACGATGCCGTCTCGTGGTCGCCGGTCGTGTGGACGTCGACGTCGCGGCGGCGCACGCCGGTCGCATGCCGCGCGTGGCCACGAAGTATCCGCGCACCGCTGCCGCGCACTTTGCGAGGCGCGGCGTGCAGGTGGAGATCGTCGACGTGCAAGGATCGGTGGAGCTCGCGCCGCTCCTCGGTCTGGCCGACGTCATCGTCGACCTCGTCGAGACGGGAACGACGCTCGTGGAGAACGGTCTCGAGGTGAAGGAAGAGATCTCCTGGATCTCGTCGGTCCTCGTCGCGAACCGTGCATCCTACAAGCTTCGTGCGGCTGCGGTGGCGCCGCTGCTCGCGGCGCTCCGTGAGGTGCTTGCAGCTCCGTCAAGTTGAGCCTCCGTCGGCTGCTCCGGACGCCCCGGACAGCGCAGGAGCCGACGGCGGCGGAGGCGCATCGAGACGCACCAGCGGACGCCACTTCTTCACGGCGCCCCGCCCCACGCCCTTCACGCGCAGCAGGTCCTCGACGCGCTGGAACCTCCCGAGACGCTGGCGCAGCACGAGGATCGCTTCGGCGCGCTTCGGTCCGACGCCCGGCAAGCGCCGCAGCTCCTCGACGCTGGCTTGGTTGAGGTAGACAGGCTCCTCCGGGGTCGCGCGTCCGTGCGGGCCGCTCGCGGGCGGAGTCGTCGGCGCGCGATCGGTCGCGGTGACCGCGAGGAGGGGAGCGCCCGCGTCGCTCGCGACGAGCGCCGGCAGCGGCGGCGTCGATGCGTCGCGCTCACCGGCGCTGACGGACATCGTCGTCGTCGCTGGACCGGCGGCGGCGGTGCGACCAATCCAGCCGAGGACCAGCAGCGCGACGACGACGGCGGCGACGCGCGCAGCGATGGCGGTCCAGGTCGAGGCGCGCACGCGTGCGACGAGCGAGGCCCACCGCGAGCGAGGCACGGATGCCGATGGAGATGAGGAGAGCGGCTTCGTGTTCCAGGGGGTCATGGCGGCGGCGCTTTGCGAGCGACGCGCCAAAACGGGATCCTCGTCTTTCCGCACGCTTCGGCCTCGTGACCCTATGTCCCGGACAGTTTCCGGGGTGTCCTGGGCCACCTCGTGGCCTTCGCTCGCGAGACCGAGCTCGACCGCAATGATTCCCGCGGACTTCGGGGGTTTGTCCCCCAACTCGGGCTCGTGCTAGGCGTAAGGGATGACCGAGCCCAGGGATCGCGCCGCCGACGAGATGCAGATTGCACGCATCGAGCAGGAGCTCACGCCCGGCATGGGCCGTCGCGCGTTCCTCGGGACCGCTGCGGCGGCCGCCGCGACGGCGACGCTCGTTTCGAAGGACGCCTTCGCAGGACCGGCACCGAAGAGCCTCGCGGCCTCGCCGCCTCCCGGCTTCTCGCCGTTCGCGGCGCCCGGCAAGGTGGTCAAGGTCACGAAGAAGGATTGCCTCCAGGCGAACCAGCTCTATCCCAAGCCCGACGCCGCGAAGGAGATGCTCACGCGCGCGATGATGGAGCTCACGGGCAAGCCCGATCTCGTCACCGCCATGCAGCAGTTCGTCCACAAGGACGACATCGTCTGCGTGAAGGTGAACGGCATCGCCAAGCAGAACATGGGCACCAACAAGGAGCTCGTGCTGCCGTTCCTCGAGGCGCTCATCGCCGCCGGCGTCCCCGCGGGAAACATCACCGTCCTCGAGCAGTACGGCGATTTTCTCGCCGGCACGCGCATCAACGCGTCGAACGTCCCCGCGGGCGTGAAGGTCTCGCTGCACAACAACGGCAACGCGACGATGGACTACCGCCTCATCCCCGGCACCGGGACGAGCACCAAGTTCACGAAGTACCTGACCGAGGCCACCGCGGCGTTCAACTTCGCGCTCATCAAGGA
>JAXDMI010001141.1:0-15058 GCA_034666145.1 Myxococcales bacterium
GCGACGCGAGGTTCACGGCGTCGCCGATGACCGTGTACTCCATGCGGGCCTCGCTCCCGATGTTGCCGGCGACGACCTCACCGGTGTGCAGGCCGATGCCCGTCTTGATGGGCGGCGCGCCACGCGCGGTGAGGCGCTCGTTCAGCACCGCCAACGCGTGGCGCATGCGCACCGCGGCGCG
The DNA here is from genome assembly GCA_034666145.1 of Myxococcales bacterium. Lineage (GTDB taxonomy): Bacteria > Myxococcota_A > Polyangia > Polyangiales > Polyangiaceae > Labilithrix. The sequence goes on from JAXDMI010001141.1 coordinate 182, forward strand.
TACGGCACGACGCGCGTCGTCGGGCTTCGAGACCGGCGCGCCGAAGACCGCCATGATGGCGTCGCCGATGTACTTGTCGACGACGCCGCCCTCCTCCATGATCACGGTGACCATCTCGGTGAAGTACTCGTTGAGCAGCTTGACGAGCTCGTGAGCGGTCATGGTCTCGCTGATCGAAGTGAAGCTGCGGATGTCGGTGAAGAGGATGGTGACGGTCAGCGTCTCGCCGCCGAGCTCCACCTTTCCGCGCATCAGGTGATCCATGACCGACTGGGTCATGTACTTGCCCATGGTCGCGCGCAGCTTGTCGCGCTCACGTAGGCCGTCGACCATCGCGTTGAAGCCCGAGGCGAGCAGCTCGATCTCGTCACCGGTCTTCACGCCTTCGACGTGCTTGTAGTCGTCCTTCTCGACGTTCTTGTACGCGCCGTTCAAGCGCGTGAGCGCGCGCGACATGAGAGAAGCGAGCCGCGAGCCCATCACGATGGCGATGAGCGCCGCGATGACGAGGACGACCACCGTCAGCGCGAGGTTCTTCCGCACGACGCCGCGGATGCGCGTCATGTCGAGCGCCGCGACCACCGAGAAGCGTCCGGGGACGCCGGCGAATGGGGCCGGCTCGAAATGCGTGGTCGCCCAAGCCTTGCCGTCGACGTCGACGAGCGCCTCGCCCTCGTGGGCGGCGAGCGCACCGAGCGGAAAACCAGGGGTCCTCGTGCCCACGTCGTGATCGCCGTGAGCAATGGCGAGCTCGACGCCCAGCTTCGCGCTGGTGTTCGCGAGGTACTTCTCGTCGATGGTCATGCACGCGACGACCACGCCGGCGTTCCGCACCGAGCGCGCCATCACGAACGCGGGGTCAGCGCTCTTCGCGGTCGAGCAACCTTCGCTCGCGACGGAGCGCGTCTCGGCGACGCCCTTTTCGAGCGCGTCGATGCCGAGGAACGAGCCACGGGGCAGCGCCGGCGCCGGCAGACCGACCTGCGAGAGCACCTTGCCCGACGCCGCATAGACGATGAACGCGGTCCCCGGATACGCCTCGTGGAAGACCTTGAGCTCCTCCTCGGCGGCGGACGGATCCAGCTTGGCGAGCGCTTGTTGCAGCTCGTCGGAGTCTCCGAGGCTGCGCGTCGCCGCGACGAGGTCGCCGATGTCGTCGACGAGCTCGACCTCGAAGCCCTTCACGGCTTCCGGTACGCGGTCGTCGACGACGTCGACGAGCTCGCGCGTCATGAGCCAGTGCAGGAGCGGAAGAGCGGCGAGTGTGGCGAGCGCCGAGAGACCCACGAGCGTCGTGAGCTTGGCGCGAACCGTCTTGAGCAACGCCATCGTTCGTCGATCTATACGCCCACCGGCGGCCCCGACGCATTGCGCAGAGAGTTGCGCGTGCGCGCGACCCCGGGTGGAGGAGCGCGCGCCCCCCTCGTCTCGGATCGACGGCAGGGTGGCGGAACCGCGCTACGGTCATTTTCCTGCGCAATAGGCCAGAAAACCGCCCTTTACCCACATGGCCTCCATCCTGCACGAGGATCGGTCATGCGAAACCAACTCGTTGTGATGCTTGGCCTCGTGATGGTTGCTTGCTCCGGCGCGGGAGAGACAGGCAACGGCGAAGCGAGCGCTGCCGGACAACCGGCCGCGCCGGCGGCCGCGAGCGGCGACGGCAACGCCAACAGCGCGGACATGGTCGATGGCTCGACTCCTCCTTCGTCGTCAGCCGACGCGGGGAAGACCACCACCGGCCCGACAACGTCGGCGCCGTCGATGCTGACCGTCACCGGAAAGTTCACCCCGACGTGCACCCATGCGTCGGCTCCAAACCTCGACTATGACTGCCACTTCGTCATCACGAACGTGACCGTTTCACCGGCGCTGCCCGCGGGCATGGCGATCCAGGAAGCGATCGACATCTCGTCCGAGAACAGGTCGCCGGCCGACATGGGCTGGATGACGGGGCTCGCCGTCACCGCTCCTGCGTACCCGTCGTCGTGCTTCCAGAATCTCTACTGGGGACAGGGCGATTCCTTGAACTACACGGTGTTCCCGTACCAGCCGCAGTCGAAGAGCACCAACTGCGGTCTCATCACGGCGCAGCACTCGACGGTCGGCACCGCGGACTTCGCGCAGGGCTTCACCGCGAACCTGAAGGCCGTCTACGCGCCCACCGGCAAAGTGATCGACGTCCGGGTGATGCTCACGCGTTGATCCGCGCGGCGCTGGGCGGCGCCGGGGTCGACGGAGCCCATGCTCGCGTGCGCGCGGTTACTTCTTCTTCGGCCTCGGCGCGGCTTCCGGCGCGGGGTCTTGGTCGGCGATGATGAACTGAACGCGACGGTTCTTCGCGCGATTGCCGGCCGTGACGTTCGGGACGAGCGGCTTGCTCTGTCCGTAGCCAACCGCGGTCATGCGCTCGGCGCCGACGCCGTGTGACGAGAGCCAGAGGACGACCGCGCCTGCGCGATCGTTGCTGAGCTGCTTGTTGTGATCCGGCGTGCCGGTGTTGTCGGTGTGGCCCTGGACCTCGACCCGCTTGATGCGCGGGTTCTTGATCAGGACGTCGGCGATCTCCGTGAGGAGACCGTTCGACTCGGGCAGGATCGTCGCCGAGTCGATGGCGAACTGGATCTGCTGCTTGATGAAGATCTCGCCCTTGCCGACGGTGACGTTGGCGTTCTTGGGGCGCTTCTTGAGGAGGAGGTCGGCGTTGTTGTCGATGCGGACCTTGACGTCGATGTTCTCGGTGAGCGCGAGGTAACCGTCGGCGTCGACGACCACCTGCGCCGTGCCGGGCGCGACGTCCTGGAAGCGGAACGCGCCGTTCTGATCGGCAGCGCCCGAGTTCTCCTTCTTCGCGGAGTCGACGATCTTGACCGTGGCGTTTGTGATCGCGGCCTGCGTGTCGGCATCGCGGACCTTGCCGACGACGGTGCCGACGCGCGGGAGCGCAACGAGCGCGCAGTCGAGCTGCACGTCACCGTAGGCGTTGGTCGAAGGCGGCGGCTGATTCGGCGGCGCCATCGCGCCGGTCGGCGGGGGCTGGCTCGGCGGAAGACCGCTGCTCGCCGGGGCGCTGGCAGACGGCGCGGCGCCCGCGTTCGTGCCCGCTGCGCCGCGGGTCACGTTCGTCTGGCACTGACCGGGCTTGTAGCCGTCGGCCTTCACGCCAAAGACGTATGCGCCCTCGTCGAGCTCGTGCGTCGTGAAGTGACCGTCGGGGAACGTGACGAGCGAGGTCAGCTCGGGACGGTTGTCCCAGGAGACGACCGCGCCGGCGACGCCTTCGGTCTTGCCCTCTTCGTGGACGAAGCCGCGGATCCTGCGACCGGGCGCCTTCACGACGACCGGCTTCTCGATCACGCGCTCCTTGATGACCGGCGGACGGTCTTGCGTGTCGAACGCCCAACCCGCGCCGAGATAGAGCATCCAGGGCGCCTCGGGCTTCACCTCTTCGATGAAGGTGCTGACGCCGGTGACGCCGATGTCGAGCGCGAGGAGCAGGTTGAACCCGCGCTTCCAGGGGAAGAAGCGACCGCCGATGGTGAGGCTGCTCGGAGCGACCTGCTGGTTCGCGAGACAGAGATCGCCGCTCGGATTGTTGGGGCGACAGAGGTAGCCCTGTCGGTTCACCGGGATGGCGATGTTGTACTCGATGAACGGACGGACCTTCTCCTGCGCGGCGAAGACCTCGGCGCCGATGCCGATGTCGAAGTGATCGACGCGGTTGATCCCGAGGCCGAAGCGCTCGATGCGCGTGATGGGCGTGCCACGTGCCGCCTCGGTGTCCTCGACGACGCGACCGCTGTTGTCGAGCACGTACGTGAGGTTGGTGCTGAAGCGCACCGGAATGGGCTTCGCCGCGCCGCGGAGATCGGCGGTGGCGAGGCCGCGGAACTTCGCGCCGGTGCCGCCGCCGTCGAGGCCGACCGAGCCGGTGCCGTTGACGAGCCAGAGCTCGAACGCGCCGCCGACGTTGAAGATCTTGCCGAGGCCGCCGTGGACCTTCGCGCCGAGGATGCTGTCGCCGAGCACTTGGAGCAGCGCCGGACGATTCGCGGCATTCGAGTTCGCGTAGGCGCTCGTCGCCGCGTAGGCCTCGAGCCACTTCGTGAACTGCATCGAGAGCGTGAGGTGCCCGCCGATGTGATCGCTGCTGTCCGTGCGGAGCTTCGTGCCGTTCGGGTTCCGCGGGTCCTGACACGGGAACGTGTCGGTGCAGAGGAAGCCCGCGGAGAAGTACTCGGTCGTGAACCCGACGCGGAACTGACCGGCCGCGCCGCCCTGCGCGTGCTGCAAGTGGAGGAGACCGATGCCGCCCGTGAGGGTCGCGGCTTCGTTCATCTTCCGATCGCGCTCGGCCCACTCCTTCGACTGGGCGTCGTCGCCACCGGGCGCCGCCATGCCGGACGCGAGGAGGTCACGCTCCTCGGCGCCGCTCGAGCCGGCGGCGGATGCACCCGCGCCTGCGCCTGTGCCGGAGGTGCCCGCTTGACCGGATGCACCTCCTCCGAAGGTGACGGTCCCTTGTGCGGCGGCCGATCCGGGATCGATTGCCCACGCGAGGTTGAGAAACAGCGCAACGGGGAGAAGGAAGGCGGCTCTCTTCATGGGCTTGCCGGCGAAGGTTGTAACACGACTCTTCGAGCCAAAAGCGTCTCCTAAACGGCCCCTCTGGTAAGCTGCCTCCCGCGATGGCCGAGCCCCCTCCGCGCGCCGCCCCTCGCGGCCGAATCCTGGTCGTGGACGACGAGGCCAATGCCCGCGCCGCGCTCAGCGAGATCCTGCGCGACGAGGGCTACGCCACCGAGACGGCCGCCGACGGCTTCAAGGCCCTAGGAAAGCTCGAAGAGTTCGCTCCGGACGTCGTGTTGACCGATCTGAAGATGCCCGGCCTCGACGGCATCGCGTTCATGGAAAAGGCGAAGAGCGCCTCACCGCAGACCGTCTTCGTAGTCATGACGGCCTTCGGGACCATCTCCAGCGCGGTTTCGGCCATAAAAAAAGGTGCCGAGAACTACTTGACGAAGCCTCTCGACTACGAGGCGCTCTCCGCCGTCGTCGATCGGGCGATGGAGAAGGCGAAGCTGCTCCAGGAGACCCTCGCGCTCCGGGACCGGCTCCGTGAGCGCAACGCGTTCGGCCACATCGTCGTGACCGACGACGCCGGTCCTCACAGCATGCGCGCGGTGCTCGACCTCGTCGCGCAGGTCGGTCCGAGCAAGGCCACCGTGCTCATCACCGGAGAGAGCGGCACCGGCAAGGAGCTCATCGCCGAGGCGCTCTGCGCGGCGAGCCCGCGTGCGAATGCTCCCTTCGTTCGCCTCCATTGCGCTGCGCTCGCGGAGTCGCTCCTCGAGAGCGAGCTCTTCGGCCACGAACGCGGCGCCTTCACCGGCGCGGTCGCGCGACGCGAAGGTCGCTTCAAGCAGGCCGACGGCGGCACGCTCTTCCTCGACGAGATCGGCGAGATCCCGCAGGGCACGCAGGTGAAGCTCCTGCGCTTCCTCCAGGAGAAGACGTTCGAGCGCGTCGGCGGCAACGAGACGCTCAAGGTCGACGTGCGGCTCATCGCGGCGACGAATCGCGATCTCAAGGCCGAGATCAAGAAGGGTCACTTCCGCGAGGACCTCTATTACCGCCTCAACGTCATCGCGGTGGAGCTGCCGCCCCTTCGCGAGCGACGGCAGGACATCGGTCCGCTCGCGAGCTTCTTCCTCGGCCGTTACGCGAAGGAGAATGGTCGCAACATCGAAGGCATCAGCGAAGAGGCACTGAAGGTGCTCAGCACCTACGACTGGCCCGGCAACGTTCGCGAGCTGGAGAACGTCATCGAGCGCGCGGTGGTCCTCTGCGACGCGGCGCAGATCGACGTGCGGCACCTGCCCGCCTCGCTCGTGCCGGCCGATCAACGCGACGGTGCGCCGCCGATCCCCGGGTCGACCATCCAGGATCTCGAGCGCTATGCGATCTTGAAGACGCTCGAGGCCTGCGGCGGCTCGACCTCGAAAGCGGCGAGCATCCTCGGCGTCTCGCCGCGAAAGATTCAGTACAAGCTGCACGAGTACAGCAGCGGCTCCGGGCCGCTCACCAGCAGCGGCAGCGGCACGGACGTCGTGCCGCCCAGCCGCGACGACGACGGAACCCCGTAAAATCAGGCGCGAGCGCGATCGCCTGCCACGCGGGCCGGCGCGGAGAGGCGTGCTAGGTGGATCGCGTCCCCATGACGTTCGATCCCCTGCTCTCACGCGCGCGATACCTCGTCGTGGTGCTGCCGTTCTTCGCGCTGGTGACGACGGTCCATGCGGGCTGCAACACCGGACCGAACGGCCTCTACTACACGACGTACGGCACCCACGGGAACCGCGTGCCCAGCAGCGCCGACAGCCCTCTGTCGTGCGTCGTCCACTGGACCGGATCGGACGGCTACGGCTACGAGGCGCCGTGCGACGACGATGGCTACGCCTACACCGATGGCGACCGCCCCTGACGGCGCGGGCGGCTCTCGCCCTGCGCGCGTCTGGTCGATCGTCTTGTGGGTGACCGCGGTCGCTACCGCGCTTCCGCTCTTCGCAGCGCGCTGGTTGCCGCTCACCGATCTCCCCGAGCACGTCGCCGTCATCGCGACGCTCGCGCGGCTCCTGCCGGGCGGCGGCGGCGCTCCGTACGACGTCGCGCTGGGCGAGAGCCAATACCTTCTCTTCCATGCCGTCGGCGCGGTCATCGCTCGCCTCGTCGGTGATGCCGTCCTCGCGAATCGCCTGCTCTTCGCCGCGGTGGCGGTGCTCTGGCCGGTCTCGGCCCGCTCGCTGCTGCGGGCCATGGGTCGCGACGAGCGCCTCGCCATCTTCGCCGCGATGGTCTTCTGGAATCGCGCCACCATCGTCGGCCTGGAGCCCTACGTGGCGTCGGTGCCGCTCGCGCTCTTCGGGCTCGCCGCCATCGTTCGACAGGTCCGCGAGACGACGTGGCGGAGGGGCCTCGCGCTCGCCGCGCTGGCGCTTGCTGTATTCTACACGCATGCGAGCTCGTACGTGCTCTTCGCGTTCACCGCCGTCGTCCTCACGGGCGCCACGGTGCTACGCGACCGGCGCACCACGAAGGACAGGGACGCGCTGCGACGCGCGGCGAGCGCCCTCGGCGCGCTCGCTCCGAGCGTCGTCGCGGCGGCGCTCTGGTGGCGCGCCGGGAGCCTGAGCGACGCGTCCGCACAACCCGGTGGTGTCGATCGCATGCCCGTCGCCGAATCGCTGAGCGCCATGCCGATCTGGACGTTCGACGTCTGGAAGGCCTCGCACGTCGACGAGATGTGCGCCGGCGCGTGGTGGTTGGCGTACGGAGCGATCGTCGTCGCGAGCTGGCCGAAGACCGAACGGAAGGAGGCCGCGGAGGATACGAAGACCGGCCTCGGCGTGCTCGTGTGGGTGCCGTTCGCCTGTGCCGCTGCGGTGTACCTGACGACGCCGTTTCGGATCGGCGGCGCGGCGATGCTCAACGTCCGCCTCGCGCCGGTGCTCACGCTGTTCGCGCTGCTGGGGTTGCGACTTCGGAAGGATCGCCTCGGTACGGTGCCGCTCGCGATGGCCGCGTGCGCGACGCTGGTGACCGCCGGAAACGCCGCGCTCGAGATGCGCGCTGTCGCGCGGGAGAAGGTCGGGAGCCTCGACGACGTGCTCGAGGCGATGAGGCCCAGTACGCGCGTGGCGAAGCTCAACTTCGACCGTGCCTCGCCACGCACGCATTTCTGGCCGTACGTCTTCGCCGGCTCCTACCACCGAGCACGCGGTGGCTCGGTCGCGTCGTACTCGTTCGTCGAGCTACCGCACTGGCCCGTGCACTATGCGCGCGGCGCCGCGCCGCCTGCTCACGAGCCCTTCTGGTGCTTCCGGCCGTGCGCGTATCGCTATCGCGTAGACGGCGCGTTCTACGACTACGTCCTCGTCCAGGGCCCCGTCGATCCCTGGGACGGCAGACAGCACGGGCTCGGTCCGCTCTTCGTGCCGGTGGCGCGCGCCGGCGTCTTCACGCTCTACGAGAAGGCCGACGGCCCGCCCGCGACCGAGACCTCGGCAGACGAGCCCGACCGTGGCCCGTGCCGCCAGCGAGCGCCTCTCGCGAATCCGTAGGCAAACCTGGTATATCGGCTGTTCGTGACGAAGCCCGACATCGTCCTGTCCGTCGAGAAGCTCGCCAAGACGTTCGTGAAGCCGTTCACGGGCAAGAAGGTCGAAGCGGTCCGCGGTGTCTCGTTCGAGGTCCGGCGCGGCGACATCTTCGGGTTCCTCGGCCCGAACGGCGCCGGCAAGACGACGACCATCAAGATGCTCACGGGGCTCATCTTTCCGACCGGGGGAACGGCCACCATCCTCGGCGAGGCGGTCCCCTCCCCCGACGCGATGGGCAACGTCGGCTTCCTGCCCGAGAACCCGTACGTGTATCCGTACCTCACGCCGCGCGAGTTCGTGTCGATGTGCGGCCGGCTCAACGGCATGAGCGGCAAGCGCCTCGCGCAGGAGACCGAGCGGGTCATCGAGCGCGTGGGTATCGCTTACGCGATGGACCGACGCGTCGGCGCTCTCTCGAAGGGCATGCTGCAGCGCACCGGGTTCGCGGCGGCGATCGTGCACTCGCCGGAGCTGCTCATCCTCGACGAGCCGATGAGCGGCCTCGATCCCGTCGGTCGCAAGGAGATCCGCGACCTCATCGTCGAAGAGGCGCGCGCGGGCCGGACGGTGTTCTTCTCGAGCCACATCCTCAGCGACGTCGAGATGCTCTGCGACCACGTCTGCATCCTTCGCAAGGGCGAGGTGGTGGCGGGCGGCGCAATGAAGGATCTGCTCGGCGCCGGACACCGTCTCAGCGAGATCACGATCGTCGATGTCCCGGACGAGGCGGTCGCGGAACTGTCGGCGCTTGCGAGCTCGCATCAGCGCGTCGGGACGTCGCTGGTCCTCGAGGTCCAGGGCGACGAAGCGGTCCGCACGATCCTCGAGCGCGCGCTCTCCCAGAAGCTGCGCGTCCAGTCGCTGATCCCGAAGCGGGAGACGCTCGAGGACATCTTCGTCCGCAAAGCGTTCTAGCGAGGCGGATCCAAGTTGGGGGCTCCAGCCCTCGTCAGCCGAACGGGTGGATCAACCGATCCCCCGGTTTTCGTCTGCTTTTCCCAGTCCAGTCTCAGCGTAGTTCTATACGCATACTGGAACTACGTCATTTCAAAGACTTGGCGAGGTGGGCGCGTGTGCTGAGGATTGGCACCAACACTGCAATTATCCGTTGTGAACGCACTACCGGCCTCCCCCCGACGTGCGAACAACGGAGTCTCCCATGTCCCGCATCCTCGTTCTGTCGGTCATCGTCGCGAGCCTCTCCACGATCGTCGGCTGCGGTGCATCCGCGACGCGCCACTCGGCGACGCCCGCGACCGTCAACGTCGCCGACGTGCGTGACGAAGCGTGCTGGACGCCTCCCGAGGAGGTCGCGATGCACATCCAGGAGACGACGAAGGAGCCCGAAGCGGCGACCCCGTCCGAGAAGAAGCTCGAAGGTTCCTATCGCCCGAACCGCCAGGAACGCCCCGTCGTCGGCGCGGTCCACGCAGCGACGTACTGATCGCTCGGACGCTCAGAACAGCGTTCCGCGGATCCCGAAAAGCATGCCGTCCGGCGTGATGCTCCCCTCGCTGCGCGCGACGGGAGCGAGCACCGGCACGATGCGCGAGATGACGGGCAGATCGCGCTTCTTCGTCTCGACGGTCTCCGGCACGTAGGCGAGGTTCGCCTGCACGACGCCGGTGATCGCGAGCGCCGCGAACGCACCGACGAAGCTCAGGTTCACGGTGCGGATGTTGTCCGCGCGATCTTGATAGAGCTGCGCGGTCCGGAAATCGTTGGTGGCCGCGACGTCCTCCGCGCGCCCCCGATTGTACGCGTACATCGGAACGGTGATGGCGGTGCCGAGGACGAGCGCGCCCTCGGTGAGGAGGAACGTCCAGCCCAGGACCGGATCTCCGTTCTGGAACTGACCCGCGCCGAACGGCAGGAAGGCCACGAGCCGGTTGTTCCGGACCGTGATCTTCTCTTCGGTCGCCATCTGCTTGATCTTCGCGAGATAGGCCTCCTGCTTGCGCCGTTCGTCCTCGGCGTGTGCACGCCGCTCGGCCTCGAGGCGCGCGGAGTTCTGCGCCGCCTGGCGGATCTTCTCCTGGAGCTGCGCGCGGACGTCGAAGAACGTGTTGATGACTTCGCCGGGGAAGCTCAACGGATCGGGCTCGAACGCCGGGTCTTCGAGGATCATCTTCTCGAAGACCTCGACGGCGGGATCACGCTTGCCCTGCGCGAGCAGCACGGCCCCGAGGTACATGCGCGCTTGCGAGAGGAGCCCGAGCTCCTTGAGGCCGGTCTTCGGGTCGACGAGGGCGCGCAGCCGCTCCTCTGCCTCCGCGTAGTTGCGGGCGAGATACGCAGCACGCGCCTTCTCGACGTCGACGCGACCTTGTGCCGACGCCGTGCGTGCCCCGAGGAGGACGACGACGAACGTGGCGGCGAGGAGCGCGTGACGGACGTAGAAGAAGACGAGGCGGCGGAGGGCCCGCATCGCCCGAGTCTACAGCCTTACGGATTCTTGAACGACACGACGTGCTGTCGACCCGCGCGGAGGGCTTCTTTCTTGCGCTTGTCGGGGTCGGAGCGATCGTAGATGGTCACCGTCTGGGCGGCCTGACCGGCGCGCATCGGGATCTCCGCGGCGACGCCCGACGCGAGCGTGATGTTCGGGACCTCCTCGATGCCGTACGACTTCCCGGGGTCGCCTTCGACGACGAGCTTCGCGGGCAGGATGGTGAGCTGCACGTCGAGCGTCTGCTCGGTGTCGCCGGCGGGGACCGGAATGGTCTTCGGGACGCAGAGCTCGTTGCCGTCGCGATCCTGGCACGTGAACGAGAGCGCATGCGGCTTCTCGTCGGGGAGCATGAACGTGAAGCCGGGCCCGGGATCCGGGCCGCGCACACCGTCGACGTTCATGACCACGCCGTACTGTGGCTGCAGCGACGCGAACGTGACCGAGCGTTTCTTCGCGATGCCGGCATCGAGGGTCGACGCGAGCGGAGGCTTCACGGCGCCCAGCGCGAGCGCGGGATGCTCGGACGGCGCCGGTGACGTGAGCGCAGGCTTCGCCGACGGCACGGCGCTCGGCGCGCTGACCACCGTCGTCGAGCTCGCCGACGACGGCCCCGGCAACGCGAGCACGGCGGGCGATCCCTTGAGCGCCTTCGCGACGAAGAACGCGCCGACGCCGAGGGCGATCGCCCCGAAGACGAGCGGCGTCGCACGGCGCGCCATGCGCATGCGTGCCTCCGCGCGATGCATGCTCGCGACGATGCGGAGCAGCTGCGGATCGTTCGGCGCATAGGCGAGCGCGCGGTTGTAGTCGGCAGCGGCGGCCACGGCATCACCGCGCTTGCGCGCGTCTCCGCCGAGGGTGCACAGCTTTCCGATGAGGCGCTTCTCGTGCTCGGCCGACCATCCTTCGGGATCGTCGAAGTACGCCTCGAGCTCGGTACGCGGCGCAGCGACGCCGAGGCGAAGCAGCTCGGTCGAGAGCGCTTCGCGCATCTGCTCCGCGTTGTCGTAGCGATCCTCGGCCTGCCGTGCGAGCGCGCGATCGAGGATCTGGCTGTAGATCTTGCCGACCGACGGCCTCTCGCGCTCCGCGCTGGGGTAGATGCCGTCGAGCACGCGGCGCAGGACCTGCGCGGGGTTGTTCCCCTCGAACGGCAGGTGACCCACCATGCATTCGTAGAGGAGGACGCCCATGCCGAAGACGTCGGCGCGTCCGTCGACGTCGCCGCCCTCGATCTGCTCGGGCGCCATGTGCGCGGGGCTACCGAGGACCTGACCGGTGGACGTCACGCCCTGCGCATCGAGGAGCTTCGCGATGCCGAAGTCGGTGAGCTTCACCGCGATGCGCTCGCCGCGATTCGAATCGACCGGGGTGCGCCGGCTGGTCGCGGCGCTCGGCGGCGACAGCGACGTAGCGACGCCTCCCGTCGACGTGGTCGGGAGCGGCGTGGGCGTCGGCGATGACGTGGTGGGCGGGGAGTCGACCGAGCGATGCTCGAGCAAGACGTTCTCGGGCTTCACGTCGCGATGCACGACGCCGGCGCTGTGCGCATGAGCGAGCGCCCCGAGGAGCTCGAGCGCCAGTGCCGCCGCGACCTCGGGAGGCAGCGCGCCGGTCTTCTGCAGCAGCTTGCGGAGCGTCTGGCCGCGGACGAACTCGACGACGAGGTACTGCTCGTCCTCGTCGGCGGAGGAGACGTCGAAGACCTCGACGATGTTCCGATGACGCAGCTTGGCCACGGCCTTGGCCTCGGCCTCGAAGCGGTGAGCGATCTCGCGGCTCTCGCGGAGGTGCGGATGGAGGACCTTGATCGCGACATCGCGGCCGAGCCGCTTGTCGTGCGCACGGTAAACCGTGGCCATCCCGCCGTGCCCGAGCTCCTCGAGCACTTCGTACTTCGTCAGCGCGGGTACTCGTGCCGGTCTGGAACCGGCGCTCGCCACCATCGTCACCCAGAGTACCCGCACGCGCGGTCCAGTCCCAGCTCCGCCTTCAGGCCTTCAAACCGAGCCTTTTCATGCGTGATCGGAACGTGCTCTCGCTCATTCCCAGCGATCGGGCGGCGCGGGACTGATTGCCGTCGGCGCGCGCGAGCACTTGGGCCAGGATCTCGCGCTCCAGATCGTCGAAGGTCGTTCCGCCCTCGGGAAGGTCGAGCGAAAGCGGTCCCGGCGAGATGGCATCGACATCGAGCCGCGGTCGCGACAGCGGCCCGAGATCGTACTCGTCGGACGGCAGGGTCCGCGATTCGCTGGGGCGCCGCTCGCCGCTCGACGGAGGGATCTCCATCGATCCACTCGGCGAGCGTCCCTCCGTGCGAAGGAGCTCGCTCACCGAGTCGGGCGCGTACGGCACGTTGCCACCGGAGGTGCCCGACTGCTCGCGACCCCAAGACGGCGCCGGCGGCCGCGAGCGCCCGGCCTCGCTCGGCGCTCCCTGCGGCACGTTGTAGGGGAAGAGGCTCGCGCGGAGCGACTGCGGGAGCCCGAGGTCCGCCGGCTCCACGTCGCGACCCGAGTGATAGATGACGAGCCGCTCCATCACGTTGCCGAGCTCGCGGACGTTGCCGGGCCACGGATGCGACTCGAGCGCGCGCCATGCATTCTCGCCGATGCGCGGCAAGTCGCGGTTCATTCGCTTCGCCGCCGCCTCGAGGAGCGGTACGCCGATGCCGCGGACGTCTTCGGTGCGCGCACGCAGCGGCGGCACTTCGATGGGACACACCGCGAGGCGATAGTAGAGGTCGAGCCGGAAGTGCCCGGCGTGCGCGTCGGACAGGAGATCGCGATTCGTCGCCGACACGATGCGCACGTCGACGTGACGCGGCTCGCTCGCACCGACCGGCCAGAACTCGCGCGACTCGAGCGCGCGGAGGAGCAGCGCCTGCAGCGATGCCGGCGCCTCGCCGATCTCGTCGAGGAAGAGCGTGCCGCCGTCGGCGAGCTCGAGGAGACCGCGTCGCGCTTGCTGCGCGCCCGTGAACGCGCCCTTCACGTGACCGAAGAGCTCGCTCGTCATGAGCTCGGGCGGAAGCGCGGCGAGGTTCTGGGCGACGAAGCGCGCGCGACGTCGTCCGCTGCGTTCGTGGATCTCCGCGGCGATGAGCTCCTTGCCGGTGCCCGTCTCGCCGTGCAGCAGCACGCTCGCATCGGTGCCGGCGACGGCGGTGACCTGCGCCATCACCTTCTGCATCGCGTCCGACGTAGCGAGCAGACGCGAGCGCGAAGCCGACGCGGTGCGCGACACGGCCTCGACGTCATCCCGCAGACGAGCGTTCGATGCCTTGAGGTCGTTCGTGAGGCGCCGGTTCTCGAGCTCGAGTCGCCGTTGCGATGCAGCGCGACGGATGACGAGCCGCAGCTGGGAGTTGTCCCAGGGCTTCTGCATATACGCGAAGAGGTGACCGTTGTTCACCGCCTCCGCGAGATCGTCGTGGTCGCTGAAGCCGGTGAGCAAGATCCGCTGCGCATCCTTGTGCGCCTCGTAGGCCTTCGCGAGGAGCTCGGAGCCCTTCATCGGGCGCATGCGCATGTCGCTGACGAGAACGTCGAACTCGCGCGCCGCGAGCGCGTCGAGCGCTTCCTGGCCCGTCGCAACACATACGACGTCGAAGTCGTCCTCGAAGACCGCAGCGAAGACCTCGCGAACGTCCGCCTCGTCGTCGGCATAAAGAACGCGCGGCCGCCTCTCGGTGGGGCTGCTCTCGCGAACGGAGCCGGCGTCGGACGGGAACGTCACGCGGGGACATTACCGGACGAAGTGCGCTGGGCTCAAGCTCCGGTCATGCCCCAGCGGTCGTCACCGGTGGGGAGCGCATGGACGGCGTATAGCCGCCGTTGAAAAAGCTGTTACCAGAGGAACGGGAGCTTATTCATGCGAAGCGGTATGGCGCACGGGTCGAGATCGCGATGGGCCGGCGCCTTGCTGCTCCTCATGGGCATCACCACCGGTTCCGCGGCCATCGCCGGCTGCGAGAGCTCGTCCGGGTCCGCTCCCGCGCCTGCGCCGGCGATCGATGCCGGGTCCGACGCGCCGGTTGATTCTCCGGCTCCCGGCCCCGTCACGCTCACCGTCTCGCCCGCCACCGCGAACGTGCTGACGTGCACGGCTCCGATCTTCACCGCCGCCGTGACGGGGTCGACGGAGAAGGGTGTCTCGTGGACGGTCGCAGCGGGGAGTCCCGGCAACGTCGACGCGACCGGCAAGTACACCGCGCCGCTCACCACGCCCACGCCTCCGACGGCGACGCTCACCGCGACGGCACTC
>JAXDMI010001142.1:0-2848 GCA_034666145.1 Myxococcales bacterium
ATTCGTGCGAGAGCGGCGACGAGTGTTGCGGCGGCTTCTGCCGTCCCGGCACCGACGGCGGCGCGCTCGTGTGCACGGCGACCGTCCCGACGTGCGCGCAGGAGTTCGAGAACTGCATGACGAGCGCCGACTGCTGCAACTCGGCGGCCATCCAGTGCATCAATGGTCGCTGCGCGGCGCCCGGTCCGAAGTAGAGGCCGAAGTCCGCGTGGCCGGCGGTGGACCGGCGCAGGCCTGTCCTACAAGGACGGCCAGAGCACCCACACGCAAGATGGTCACTGTGCCGGCCACGCCTAACGTGTACCTTTGATCTCTCGCTGGAGGAGTCGGTGGCAAAACCGAGGAACGATCGAAATCAGGCGGTCACGAAATTCTGTCTCTCGATGGAAGACCATCGACGGACGGAGGCCGGCCGAGTGCGCACCGCGAAGGAATTCGTCGCGCATTTCTTCCCGTACGACGAGCAGAAGGCGAAAGATCAGCTCTTTCTCCACATGCCCAACGACGTCCGCGGCCCCGTGCTCGCGAAGTGGGGGATCCGCGGCGCGAAGGCGGCGCTGAAGGACGACGACGAGCGCGTGAAGCTCGTCGTCCACGACGCGCTGGTCGCCGGCGACATCGACGAGCCGATCTTCGAGGAGGGCATCACGCCCGACATCCTCGTCGACTGGATCGTGCTCGCCGAGTGGTGGTCGTTCTGGCGTCATGGCCGCCTCACCGGCGTCGCCATCCAGAAGGCGCTCGCCACCGCGCGTGAGCTCGGGCTCATCGACGACAAGTGGTTCTTGAACAACGTCCAGGGTCGCGGCGGGAAGCTGAAAGGCACTGACGTCCTCTGCGACACACTGAGCAAGGATCAGATCGTCGCGTGGGTCCGCAAGATGCACGAGACCGGTGACGGCTCACCCGCAGGCATCATCGCCGCGATCGGCTGGGACACGGTGCTCGCGAAGACCGCACAAGACGCGCTCCTCTTCGCGCTCGATCAGTTCGCGCGCAAGGCGGGGCTCGCGCCCGAGATCGCCGAGGCGAAGAGCTCGCAAGGGCCGAGCGGAGAGAGCAAAGCCTCTGCCGGCGGTGCAGCCAGTGCCGGTGGCGCTGCACCGCCTCCTCCAGTCTCTACCGGCAACCCTCCTGCGAGCGCGGAGCCCTCGACCGCGAGGCACGACAAGCTCGCGGAGGCTCACCCCACCGTCAACGCGCCGAGCGATGCGGTCGCCATGGCCGAGGCCGAGGCGTTCAGCCAGGCGCAAGCCAGGGCGAAGGAGGTGAAGCACGACTCCGGCTTCCCCGTTCCCGGTGGCGCGATCCCGGATATCGCCGCGATCGACGGCGGTGACGACGAGGACGAGCCGCCGAGCATCCCGAGCGTCGAAGAGCGAAGCATGTGGTCACCGGGACAGGTCGAGGAGAGCCCGAAGCTCGCCGAGGCTCGCGCCGCGATGATGCAGACGCTCATGTCGAACGAGCAGAAGACGCCTCACGTCGAGATGAAGCGCGAGCCGTGGGACGAGTCGGAGATCCCGGCGAAGCCTTCGTCGCTCGAATGGCCCGAGCCGCCGCCGATCGCGGCCAACGGCGCATCGCCGAGCGAAGAGCCGATCGCTCTCGAGGAAGACGACTTCCAGAAGGGCTCGTCACCGAAGGTGCCCGTGCCGAACCCGCCGCCGGTTCCGCGCAAGGGCGGCGGCGCCCCTCCGCGCCCGCGCTGAATCGAGATCGCGTGGCGGCGGGAAAGGTTTTTCCAACGCCCGCCGTATCAGCTCACGCACCACGCCGGTGAGGACTTGCTCCGAACCGAAACGTGTATTCTCCGCGCAGCCTCTCGTCGAGAGGGCGGCGTGAACCAATCCCACTTCGAACGGAGCCCAGCATGAGCAACAACGAGCAGAAGCCCTGGATGATCACTCTTCTCCTGTGCGCCTTCGCCGGCACCTTCGGCGCGCACCGCTTTTACGTCGGCAAGATCGGCAGCGGCGTCGGCCAGCTGCTCACGCTCGGCGGCTGCGGGATCTGGACGCTCATCGACCTGATCATGATCCTCACCGGCAAGTTCACGGACGCGCAGGGTCGCCCGCTCCTCAAGCAGTGAGCGTCAGGTCACGTGCGGCTCGCACGTGACACCTACGCCTAGTAACCCGGCGGCAGCACGACGTTCTGGAGAGGTGTCGTGGTCGTCGGGCAGCTCGTCGTGTCGGTGACGCCGTTGCGTTGGACGCACTTCTTCACCGGCCCGTCGAGGTAGTCGAGAGCGAGGTCGTTGTAGGCCGGCATCCCAGGCGCGAAGGCGCGCTCGGGATGGGCCGAGCCCCACGCGTTCTTCACGCGGAACAGCTCCACCTGCGTACTGGGCAAGAGCGCGGTGTCGAGCAGTGACTTGTCTTCGGGCTTCGTGGGATCGAGCGTCTGCCCGGCCTCGAGCGTTCGACCGTCGGCGAGCTTCGCCTGATAGCCGTCGATGACGGTCATGTCGCCGCCTTGCACGCCGGAGCCGAGCTCGTTCAGCGTGGTCATGTTGAACGACCCGAGACGACCGTTGTCGCGGTCCTCGAGCGCGTTGAAATCGACGAACCACGTGAGCAGCACCGGCTGCGCGTCGCGGAGCGCTTGCTGCACGCGGATCTGCGTGCTCCGCCGATCGGCGGCGGCGTAATAGACCTGGCGCCACTCGCGCATCGCCTGATCGAGGTGACGCTGGACGTTCGGGGTGCCCAGCCCTGTCGCGTACGCGACGGCGAAGTCCGCGGCGCGCTGGATGTCCGTGCCCGTCGGATCCGCAGGCGACGTGAGCGACGAGAACGTGCGCGTGACGTCGGCGCCGAACACGCGATCGAGCATGCTGGTGACG
>JAXDMI010001143.1:0-5159 GCA_034666145.1 Myxococcales bacterium
GGAAGCCGTGCCATGCGCCGAGCGTTCCGCACACCGCGACGGCGGCGAGCACCGCCACCCACGCCGGCTGGTGGTAGTCGATCTGGAGCTTCGCTGCGATGACGCCCGCCACCGCCATGCCGGCGCCGACCGAGAGATCGATGCCTCCGATCAGGATCACGAGCGTCATGCCGACGCCGATGATCACGATCTCGGAGACCTGCGCGGTGAGGTTCGAGAAGTTCCCCGCCGTCATGAACGACTCGCGCGACTCGGGATGGAGCGCGAGGACCGTCCACATCGCGAGGAGCACGAAGATCGTACGGAGCGAGCGCGCCGACGCGATCTCGCGGAGGCCCATTTTGTGGGCGTTCGGTGTGCTGGAAGCGGCAGGCGTCGTCATGCAGCCTCGTTGCCCACTTCGCTCGCGCCGGTTGCGATGGTCACGATCATCTCTTGCGTCGCGGTCGGTCCATCGAGCTCGGCGACCACCTTGCCGTGCCGGAGGACGAGGATGCGATGCGCGAGGCGTAGCACCTCCGGCAGATCGCTGGATGCGAGAAGGACGGCGGTGCCGCTCTTCGCGAGCTCGGCGAGGAGCCCGTAGATCTCCTCGCGCGCGCCCACGTCCACGCCGCGCGTCGGCTCGTCGAGGAGCAAGACGTTGGGGGCCATCTCGAGCCATTTGCCGATGACGACCTTCTGCTGATTGCCGCCGGAGAGCGTCGCCACCTCGACCGCAGCGGAGCCACGGATGCGCAGCTCCTCGATGCGCTTCTTGGCGAGGAGCTCCTCCTGCTCGTCGTCGACGAAGCCGATCCACTCGAAGATGCGCGCGAGCATGCTGCGTGCGGGCGGCAGCGTGAGGTTGTTGCCGACGCTCATGCCGAGCACGAGGCCGCGGCCCTTGCGATCCTCGGGGATGAGCGCGACGCCCTCGGCGATGGCGGCGCGCGGCGACGTGAGCATCACCTCGCGACCGCCGATGCGGATCGAGCCCGTGTAGCCCTGCTCTGCGCAGCCGAAGATCGTGGAGAGCAGCGCGGTGCGTCCCGAGCCCATCGCTCCGCAGACCGCGACCACCTCGCCGGGCTGGATCGAGAGCGACACCTTCTCGATCGCGTAGCTGCGGACACGATCGTCGCCCCCGTCGGTGGCCTCGATCGCGATGCCCGGCAGGCGCACCGAGAGATCGCGTAGCTCGAGGACCAGTGCCGGCTTCTTCTCGCCGTCGCCGGCGCCGTTGCCGGAGAGCGAGCTCGCGCGCGCGTCCTTGCTCGCCGCCATCGTGCGTCCCACCATCATCGCGACGACGTCGTCCGGCGACGTGGTCTTGGCGTGGACGGTGCCCACCGTCTTGCCGTCGCGCAGCACCGTGATGCGATCGCAGATGGTGAAGATCTCGTCCATGCGATGCGAGACGTAGATGCACGTGGTGCCGGCGTCGCGGAGCCCGCGCAGCCACTCCATGAGGCGATCGGTCTCCTTGCCGGTGAGCGCCGCGGTGGGCTCGTCGAGGATCAGGATCTTCGCGTTCTGCGAGAGGGCGCGGACGATCTCGACCACCTGCTGCAGGCCGATGCCGAGGACGCCGACGGGCGCCGAAGGATCGATGTCGCGCTCGACGCCGAACTTCGCGAGGAGGCGTCGCGCATTCGCCTCGATGGCATCGTCGTCGACGAGACCGAAGAGACCGCCGAATCCTCCGAAGCCCTTGTTTTCCCGGCCGAGGACGAGGTTCGCCGCGACCGAGAGCTCCGGCACGAGCATGAGCTCTTGATGCACGATGGCGATGCCCGCCTCTTCGGCGTCACGCGTCGTCGTGAAGCGGCGCTCTTCGCCGCGGACCTTCACCGTGCCGCCGTAGCTCGCCCTCGGGTACACGCCCGAGAGGATCTTGAGGATGGTCGACTTGCCCGCGCCGTTCTCGCCGCACAGGCCGAGGATCTCCGCCGGACGCGCCGCGAGATCCGCGCCGCGAAGCGCGTGGACGCCGCCGAACGACTTGTCGATCGCGACGAGCTCGAGAGCCAGCTCGGTCATGCGCGGCGGCGGCGGAGGACACGACGCGCGAAGAGCAGCGCCGGCACGGAGAGGAACAGCGCTACGCCCCAGGGCGGGATCGCGCGATCCGGACCGAGGACACAGAGACATGCCGGAGCGAACGGAACCTTCGACCCGTCCGGCACCGCGCCGTTGGGATCGGAGCCCGCGCCGCCGTCGGCGCCGCTGCCCGGACCGCCGGTCGGGTTCGTCGAGATCGCCGAGCACGTGACCTTGGGAAGAGCGGCGCCCTTGCCGTCACCGCAGTCGTTCGCCTCGGTGATGCCGGACCGATCGAGCATCGTGATGGCGAACGCGCCGCCGCCGTAGCCCACCATCGGGATCGAGCCCGTGTAGTCACCCGTCGCGCCGGCGCCGGCCGTGTCGTTGTACAGCTCGGGCACGAGGTAGAAGTTTGCGGCTGCCTTGGAGACGACGTGCGCGACGATGGCGTCGCCTTCGCTCCCGCGGCCCGCGCGCCGGAGCGCATTGGCGATGCGAAGGTCGACGAGGATCCACTCGTTGTTGTCGTACGAGCTGAGCCCGTCGTCGTTGCGCTTGAAGCCGCCCGAGTCGACCTTGAGCTTGCCGAGGAGGTTGAGCGTGGCCTTGGCGGTGTCGCCGGTCCAGTCCTGGAGGATGTTCCAGTTGAACGCCTCGGCCACGGCGCCGTCGACGTACTTGCCCTGGCTCAGGCCCTCGATCGAGCCGGCGAGCGCGCCCTGCGGATCGATGAACGACGCCGTGAAGCCGTCGCGGATCTTCTTGGCGAGGCCCTGATACTTCGCGAGCTCGCTCTTGTTCGCCTTCTTGGCGATGCCGGCGATGTCGCAGATTCCGCGCGCCGCCGTGAGCGTGGTGAAGCCGTAGTGACGCTTCTTCGCGTCATGGACTTCCCAGATGCTCGAGTCGGCGCCCATGATCGACGACGGCTGCTCGAGCTGCGCCTCGATGGGAGCGGCGATGCCGGCGTTGAGCGTCTCCCACACGGTGCCGCTGAACGTCGGCTTGTCGAGCCACGCGAGGCCATCGGCGCCCGCGGCTTCGACGTACTGCCGCGCGGCCCACAAAACGAGGCCCCAGCCGTCGGTCTCGACGTTCGGACCGTCCTGGTTCGTGTCCGCTTCTTCTTCGCCGGTGCCGTAATAGCGAACGACGGAGATGCGGTAGTCGGCGTTGTGGACGAGGCTCCGGTACTTGCCCTTCTGTCCCGGGTTCATCTGGAACGCGTTCAAGAAGAAGTCGAGCGCGAGCCGCGCCTCCTCGACGTGACCCATGCGCGCGAGCGCGACCACCGCGTACGTGGCGTCACGCACCCAGCCCGTGTGCCACTCGCCGACCGGCAAGCTCGCGAGCATCATGCCGTGGTTCTTGCGCGCGATCGGCGACGCCGAGTCGGCCTCGCGGACCTGGCCCATACGCAGCACGGCTTCGCCCTGGCGCCACAGCTTCTTCTCGTCGTCGCTGCAGAGCACTTCGTCGGGCGGCGGCTTGCGCCACGCTTCGAACTCCGCCTTCGCATCGGCGAGGACCTTGTCGGCGGTGCGTCCCGCGGCCCACGTGTTGATCGCGACGGCAGCAGCATCGGCGTCGGCGGCGTTCTCGACGTACGACGCTGCGAAGCCCATCCAGCCGTCGGCGCCGAGCTTCTTCTGGAAGCCAACCGTGACGTCGTTGCCCGCGCAGTCCGCCTTGTCGGTGAGGTCTTGCCCGCCGTTGCCCTTGTCGAAGACGCCCGCGCAGTCCGCGTGATCGGCGCCCGCGATGGGGACGTAGATCATCGCGCCGCCGCCCGGACCCGTCTCGACGATCGCCTTGGGAACGCCCACGGCTGCTCGCACCGACTCGCCGTTTGCGTCGGGATCGAGACGACCACCGCCCATGTGGAAATTGAAGAGCGCGTAGCCGTCGCTCGCGCCCGGCGCATGGAGCAGGCCGACGAGCACGTTCCGCTCGAGACCGAACGGCGCGAAGTAATACGACTCCGCCTTGGTGCCGCCGAGCGTCGCCGGCACGCGGATGATGTTGCTCTGATCGACGTACTCGGGCGCCTCGGCGCCCTGATCGCTCGAGAGCCAACCCGCGCCCTTCACGCCGAAGAACACGTCGAACGCGAGGTTGCGACGCCCGACGCCTTCGTGCTCCGGCGGCAGCGCGGGGATGGTCGACGGCGCGATGTAGCGATACGGATGCTCGAGGAACGTCGTGATCTTGTGCTTGCTCTCGTCGTAGACCTGAAAGCCGTGGCCGTTGCCCGTGGTGAGGAAGTGCCACGTGCGGGTCTCGGCGTGCGCCGCTCGGGGAGCGCTCGCGATGCCGGCCGTCAGAACCGCAGCGGCGACGGCCGTGCGGGCCGTCGAACGTGAGAGAAAACGCGCCATGAAGCGGGGCGTACGGAGCTGCATCGAGGTCCTTCCAGAGGCGGCCACGAGAAACGGGCGTCAGTAACTCAAACCTGAGTCACTGACGCGCCGATGGGCTAGCACGGCAAGGGCCGCGCGCCACCTCCTACCCTTCGTCGAGGGGTCCCGTCGAGCGTCTCGAAAGCGTCACGCAGCGATGCGTGGCGGAGCGCTCTCGACGCGTCGCGAATGGCGTGGCCAAGCCGGCGCATGGCCAAGGACCCGACCCAGGGTCATTTCTCTGATCCCGACCCAGGGTCATTTCTCTGATCCCGACCCAGGGTCATTTCTCTGATCCCGACCCAGGGTCATTTGTCGTGGCTACTTCGCCGTGAAGATCGCGGCTTCGCCGGCGCCGAGCGTGATCGCGAGGTCGCTTCCGTTGGTGACGGCGCTGCCGGTGCCGAGCGCGGACGTCCATCCCGTGATGCCGCTGCTCGCGAGGCCCAGCGAGCCGCCGGAGACGGCGCGGTTGTTCTGTGCGCCGCCGCGGTTGATCGCGACGATCGCGATCTCCTTCGCGCCGGCCGCCTTGTACGCGTAGACCCAGAAGTCGGCGTCGTTTCCCAGGAGCGTGACGCGGTCGCCGCGGCGGAGCGCGCGTGAGCCGGCGCGGGTCGCGCCGAGCTTGCGAGCCCAGTCGCGCAAATCGATCTGCTGCGCGATGAGCGGCACGAGCGAAGAGCCGGGCTTCGTCATCTGCAGCGAGGCGAGGTCGCTCTCCTCGAACTTCAT
>JAXDMI010001144.1:0-2675 GCA_034666145.1 Myxococcales bacterium
TCGTGTGGATGGCGCCGCCGAGCTGCGCCTCGTGCTCGACGTCGACGAGGCCTTCGCGTCCGAGCGCCACCACGGCGGTGATCCGCATCGGCTGGCCGAACTCGACGTCGCCTGCAGAATACACGGATAGCCCGTTGACCACGCCGACGCGCGAGCCCTCGGTGTCGAGCGAGACCTCGCCGCGGATGGTGAGCTCGCGGATGTGACGCTCCGCAGCTCCGGCGCGATCACGGCGCTCGCGCCACGCGATCTCGATGTCCTCGGCGGTGACCTTGCTGCCGGGCGGCGTGGTGGAAGCGTGGAACGGACGCGGCGCGGTCGACGCAGGGCCGAGCTCTTCCCAGTCGTTCTTCTCGTCCGCGAGCGCGCGCGCCGAGGCCAGCGCGCTCGCGAAGGCCGCCGTCTCCTCGAGCGGCGCGAGCATGAGCGAGACCTTCTGGCGATCGCCGGCGAGCCGCGTCGCGAGATCGAGCAGCGTCGCGCGGGCCGCGCGATCGAACTGCCCCCACTCGCGCTCACGCGCCATCTGCATGAGATACGCGTCGAGCGCGCGGAGGTTCTCGGTGGTGCGCGGGATCGAGGGCTCGATCTCCACCTTCACGCGGAAGAGCGCGGCGAAGTCGGCGTCGGCATCGAGCAGCGCGGCGTAGAGGTCGGGCGGTCCGACGAGGACGACGCGCACGCGGATCGGCACGGGCACCGGCCGCAGCGTGGTCGCGTAGAGGCCGAGCGGTCCGAGCGGATCCTCGGCGCCGATGCGACGCTCGCGCATGATGCGCTTCATGCGCTCCCAGATGATGGGATCGGTCATGAGGTCGGCGGCGCGAACGATGAGCACGCCGCCCGAAGCCTGGTGGAGCGACCCGGGACGAATGCGCGTGAAATCGGTGAGGAGCGCGCCGAAGCGCGCGCGACGCTCGAGGTACCCGAAGAGGTTCGGATAGGTCGGGTTGGTCTCGTAGATGACCGGCGGGGGCGCGTCTTCCTCGTGCGCCACGAGGAGGTTCACCTTGAAGCGGCTGAGGCGCGTCGCGTGCTCGGGATCGTTCTCGGGCGTGCCCTGGGCTTCGGCTTGCTCCTCGGTGATCTGCTGCGGCGGACCCTGCTCGACGAAGTCGGACCAGTCGGCGATGAGCGCCTTCTCGACACTGTCGAGGTACGAGAGGACGTCGTCTCCGAAGTCGGAGAGGAGCTTCTTCATCTCGGCGAGCGCGCGCTGGATGACCGCCTCGGAGAGGCGCGACATCGCCTCTTCGCGGGCGGCATCGAAGCGCGCGTTCTGATCGCGCACGAGCACGGCGGCCTTCTCGACCTCGGTGGTGAGACGGTCTTCGGCCTCGCCGAGCGCCTTCTTGGTCGACTCGTCGAGCGCGGTGAACTGCTCCGCCGAGAGCGGCTTGCCGTGGAGGATGGGAAACGTCTGCACGCCGCCCTGGACCGCGCGAATGCCGAATCCCAGGGTTTTTGCGGTCGTTTCGAGGCCGGTGAGGACCTCTTTGTTCTTCCCCTCGAGCTCGTGCACGAGCTTCTGCGTCGCCTTGCGGACCTCCTCGTGCTGCGAGAGCCCGGGGATCTCGTGACGGAGGCGATCGATGAGCGCATCCATCGCGGCGACGAGCGTTGCGCCGGCGCCCGCGGGCACATTGAGCGGCTTCGGCGCCTCCGGACGATCGAAGTCGTGCACGTAGACGATGTCGGGCGGCGTCTCGCGACCCTTCGCGAAGCGCTCGGCGTAGCGGACGATGTCGTCCTCGATCATCACCTGCGGCGACGCTGCCACGTAGACGTGGAAGCTCGGCTCACGCGCGGCGAGGCCGAGGGTCAGCGCGCGACGCGGGATCGTGCCGACCAGCTCGAAGAGACCGCCGCTCTCGGGCGGGCTCTCCTCGAGGATCGACGGATCGGTGTACTGCGCGACGAGCTCTGCCGGAATGCGGAACGGCTCGCGGCCCTGACCCGGCGCAGGAGCGCGATTGGCGTCGAGCCACGCCCGAACGGGACCGGCGAGCGACGGCGGCGCCTCCGACGGCACTTTCACGAGCGCCGAGGCGCCGTTGGTGGCCTGCTCGGCGTCGCGCTCGCGCTCGCGCTCGCGTCGTGCAGCGTTGGATGGGGTGGCCAGCGTCTCGCGGCGCGCGGCCGGCGCCTTCCTCGGCTCGACCTTCTTGGTGTCTTTCGCGTCCTTGGGCGCGTCCTTGCCGACGTCCTTGGTGACGTCCTTCGAAGACCCCCTGGACGTGCGCGAAGGCCTGTCTTTCGGGTCCTTGGCGTCCTTCGCCTCCTTCGCGTTCACGGCGCGGGACGAGGGCCGTTCGACGGTGCGTCCGACGATGGAGGAGGAGGGACGGTCACGCTCTGCCATACCCACCTGAGCGTACCAGACGGGTCGGGAGCGGGGGGCGAGATTAGGGGTGTCCCACAGTCGACGCGCACGGTACTCTGCAGGCAGCGATGGTGCAGCGATGGCGCGTTTGATCCTCGCGACTGCTGAGGGACAGCAGGCGATCGAGCTGCGGCCCATCAACAGCCTCGGGCGACATCCCAACAACTCGATCCAGCTCCTCGACAAAATCGTGTCGAAGGAGCACTGCATCCTCGAGCAGCGAGACGGTGGGTTCATCCTGCGTGACCTGGGCAGCCTCAACGGCACCTACGTCAACGGCGAGCGTGTGCGT
>JAXDMI010001145.1:0-8821 GCA_034666145.1 Myxococcales bacterium
ACGAGCTGGCCGAGACGCGCAACGAGGTCCTTGGCTTCGTCTTCCAGAGCTTCAACCTCCTCGCGCGCACCACTGCGCTCGAGAACGTGGAGCTGCCGCTCGTCTATCGCGGCGTCGGTCGCAAGGAGCGTCATCGTCGCGGGTTCCGCGCGCTCGAGCGCGTTGGCCTGGAAAAAAGGCTCGATCACACGCCCTCGCAGCTCTCCGGCGGGCAGCAGCAACGCGTCGCCATCGCGCGCGCGCTGGTCGGGGAGCCCAAGGTGATCCTCGCCGACGAGCCCACCGGCAACCTCGACTCCAAGACGAGCATCGAGGTCATGAGCCTCTTCCAGGAGCTGGGTCGCGCCGGGATCACGGTGGTGCTGGTCACGCACGAGCCCGACATCGCCGAGTTCGCGTCACGCGTCATCGTGGTGAAGGACGGCCTCATCCTCTCCGACCGGAAGCACGAGCCGCGCACGGCCGAAGTGCCGCCCTCGCTGCCGGCGAGTACCGCGTCGTGAATCCGTTCGTCACGCTACGCATCGCGCTGCGCGCGGTCCTCCGCAACAAGATGCGGTCGTTCCTCACCACGCTCGGCATCATCATCGGCGTCGGCGCCGTGATCGCGATGATGGCCATCGGTGCCGGCGCGAAGGCTCAGGTCGAGCAGGCGTTCGCGGCGATGGGCACGAACCTCCTCATCGTGCTCCCGGGCACGTCGTCGACGGGCGGATCGAAGGGCGGCTTCGGCTCGCAGCCGACGCTCACCTGGGACGATCTCGCGGCCATCAAGGCCGAGGTGGCGACCGTGCGCGCGGTGGCGCCGTCGCTGCGGTCGAACCAGTCGCTGGTCAGCGATCAGCTGAACTGGACGACGAGCGTGACCGGAACGACGCCCGAGTACTTCGACATCCGCAACTGGCCGATGTCCGACGGCGTGCTGTTCACGCAGCAAGACGTCGACTCGGGCAACAAGGTGGTGGTCCTCGGTCAGACCGTGGTGGCGCGCCTCTTCGGTCCGACGTCGAGCCCGGTGGGTCAGACGATCCGCATCGGCAACACGCCGTTCTCCGTCGTCGGAGTCGCGGGAAAAAAGGGCCAATCCGCCACCGGTCAGGACTACGACGACGGCGCGTTCATCCCGTCGACGACGTTCGCGCATCGCATCCAAGGCGGTCTCGGCAAGTATCTCTCCGGCCAGATGTACGTGCAGGCGACGAGCTCGGATACGACGACGCGCGCGCTCGAGGACGTCCGCGCGCTGCTCCGCGATCGGCACAAGCTGCCGCCCGGCGCCGACGACGACTTCTCGATCCGCAACCTCGCCGAGATCGCCGGCGCGCAGGCCGAGGGCACCGACACGATGACGACGCTGCTCGCGAGCGTCGCTGCCGTTTCGCTCCTCGTCGGCGGCATCGGCATCATGAACATCATGCTGGTGAGCGTGACCGAGCGCACGCGCGAGATCGGCATCCGCATGGCCATCGGCGCGAAGCCTTCGAGCATCCTCCTCCAGTTCTTGATCGAGGCGCTCGTGCTCTCGATCGCAGGAGGGCTGGTGGGCGTTGGAAGCGGCGTGGGGGTCGCGTGGTGGCTGGCCTCGAGGTTCAAGTGGCCGGTCCAGATCCAGGTCGACGTCATCCTGATCTCGGTGGCGTTCAGCGCCGCCGTCGGCATCGTGTTCGGCCTTTATCCGGCGCGAAAAGCTTCACAGCTCGATCCCATCGACGCGCTCAGATACGAATAGGGCCGATGGCCAAGGGCAGCGAAGTCTTCAGCGCGGAGTACTACGGCAAGTATTACGGGAGCGCGCGGACGCGCGTCCACGGAGCGAAGGAGATCGCGCGTCTCTGCGCCGCCGTCACCTCGATGCTCGACTGGTGGGGCGTCCCCCTCGACACGGTGCTCGACGTCGGCGCCGGCGTCGGTCTCTGGCGCGATTGGTTCAAGAAGAACCGCCCGAAGACCGTCTACCGCTCGACCGAGGTGAGCCGCTACGCCTGCGCGCAGTACGGTCACGAGCAGCGCGACATCACGAAGTGGCGCGCCGATACCGCCTTCGATCTCGTGGTGTGTCAGGGCGTCCTCCCGTATCTCGACGACGCGGGCTGCGCGAAGGCCATCGACAACCTCGGCGCGATGACCGCGGGGCTCCTCTATCTCGAGGCCATCACGAAGAAGGACGTGCAGGAGGTCATCGACGATTCGAAGACCGACGTGAAGGTCCACGAGCGCACGGGCGCGTGGTACCGCTCGCGATTGCGTGCACACTACACCGAGCTGGGCTGCGGCCTCTGGGCCAAGCACGACGCGCCGGTGCTCTTCTACGAGCTCGAACGCCGCTGAAACACGAGACGAGACGTTCCCGCGGAGGGGGCTACACCTCGAGGAGGAAGTCGGCGACGGGGGCGAAGATGCGCTCCTGCGCGCCGTTGCATAGGAAGAGATCGGCGTGCGCGATTGGCTGGTCGGGATCGCCCACCAGGAGCAGGCGCTTCGTCTCGGAGCCGATGACGTCGTAGGTGTGACGGGACGTGACGGGCAGCACGATGCCGTCGTCGTTCGCGACGACGCAGAAGAACGGATGCTTCAGCTCGGGAAGCTTCTTCGACACGTTCACGCCGCGGATGATGAGATCGCCGCGCTTGATCCACTGCGCGATCTCGCGATTGATCACGGGATGCGGATCCTCCACGGTCTGCACCAGCTTCGACGCCTGCGTGAGGTCCGTCGACTGGTGGTTCAAGTAGACCGAGAGCAGTGACGGCGCGACCTTCGCGACGACCGGCAGCGCGAAGCGTGCGAGCTGACGCGTATTGCGGAGGCGCATCAGGCCCACGAGGCGAGGGGAGCCGAACGCGAAGCGCACGAGCGGATGCGCGCCCTTCCACGTCACGAGGCCCGCCATCGAGACGATGGCATGCACCGGCGC
Organism: Myxococcales bacterium; assembly: GCA_034666145.1. Lineage (GTDB taxonomy): Bacteria > Myxococcota_A > Polyangia > Polyangiales > Polyangiaceae > Labilithrix. The sequence goes on from JAXDMI010001145.1 coordinate 2,915, forward strand.
ATCCGGGACCGACGCGACGTGCGCGAACGCGAGCGCGGTGCCGAGGCTGCATCCGATGACGTCGATCGTCTTCGCGCCGGTCTGGGTGTTGGCGAGCACGTGCGCGATGGCGGCGCCGAGATCCTCGATGGCGAGATCGGCGAGGCCGTATCGACTGTTGCCCCGCGCTTGGATCGAACGACCCTGCCCGCGCAGATCGACCGTCCACACCTCGAGGCCGCGCGCCGCGAAGCACTCCACCATCGAGGGCCCGCGCGGATGGAACCCGAAGATGTACGAGTTCATCCCGTACCCGGGGACGATGAGCACGGGGCGCGCGGCGTGCGGCGCCTGGCCGGTCGGTCGCGTGCGCGACATCGCGAGGCGCCAGCCAGCACGGTTGTCGACGAGGTACTGTTCGGCGGGCATGCGAGGGACGGGGAGGGCAGCGACGATGCGAGAGACGCGAGAACGCTACGCCAGCACGGCGAGCTTCAGGTAGCGCCCTTCGGGGAAGCTCGGCAAGGTCGGGTGATCCGGCGGCAGTCCGAACAGATCGAGGAGCCGCAGATCGCTGCGGCCGAGCGCGATGTCGTCGAGCGTCGTGAGGAAGTCCTCGGCGGACACGTGGCTCGAGCACGAGGCCGCGACGAAGGTCCCGCCCGGCGCGAGGACCTCGACGCATGCGCGATGGAGCGCGCGATAGGCGCTGATGGCGTTGGGCTTGGCGCGCTCGCTCGGCGCGAAGCTCGGGGGGTCGCTGATCACGACGTCCCAGTGGTGGCCTTTCTTCTTCTGCTCGGCCAGCCACGCGAACGCGTCGGCCGTGACGAAGGAGTGCGGCGCGATGGGGATCCCAGCCAGCTTGAAGCTCTCCTGCGCGGTGCCGTGCGCCTTCGCTGCGACGTCGACGCTCGTCACGATGCCGCCCGCGAGCGCCGCGCGCTGCGAGAAGCCGCCCGTGTAGGAGAAGAGATTGAGGACGCGGACGCCGAGCCCCGCGCGCGCCCGTCGCGCGACGAGCTCGCCGACGCGCCGCCGGTTCTCGCGCTGGTCGAGGAACGCGCCGGTCTTCTGCCCGCGCATGACGTCGACGAGGAACGGCACGCCGTGCTCGCTCACACGCACGGACGTCGGCTCCGTGCCGAAGCGCACGGTGACGCTCTTCGTCTCGGTGCGGTCGTCGCGATCGGAGGTCCGCTTCGAGGTGCGCTCGAGGAGGGTGTTGATGCCCTCGTCACGAAGGATGCGCTCGACGTCGGCCAGCAGGATCGACGAGAGCGCACGCGCCGCCTCGCCGTCGATCCGGATCACCGCGATGTCGCCATAACGATCGATGACGTAGCCGGGCGTGCGATCGCCTTCGCCGTTGAGGAGTCGGTACGCGGTCGTGGTGCCGTCCGCGAAGAGCTCCTTGCGAAGCGCGATGGCGCGCACGAGCCGCTCGGAGAAGACGGAGGCGTCGAGGCGTGAGTCAGGACCGACCCCCCAGACGCGCAGCGCGATCGGCGACTCGGGGTCGTAGACGCCGCAGCCGATCGGTTCGCCGGTCTCCGCAACGATGGTGACGATGCGAGCATCCGTCCCGTGGCCGGAAGAATTCTGACCCGTCGCGGACCGAAAGATCCACGGGTGTCCACGACGGACGGCCTCCACGCCGTGACGGTTCACGATGACCTTGGCCATCCCCCTGACAGTGGCGCCCTGTTCCGCCGAGCCGTGTCGTGGTGCTGCGCCGGATGCGCCGGCAGCGCGGTTTCGTGGAGTTCGCGGGCGTGTATTCACAGGTGGGACGTCGCTTCATAGTCCGCGGCCCAACGTGGCGCAACGAACACCAAAATACGATCGGCGTGTCGTGCGCCGGTTGACGGTCGGTCGTTCGAGGCGTCCAATGATCACGCTGCCCGTTCGGGGGTTCGCGGGTCGCGCGAAAGTTCACCGGCCGCGCACGATGTTTGCACTGTTTCGACACGTTCCAGACGTACCTCTGGACGTGACGGCAGGCACGCCGCCACGCGCTCACGCACGCACGCCAGCACGCCAGCACCGCTACGAGGGCTCATGAGGAAGGGACGCTCACAGAGGAAGACGCGCGGCTCGTTGCCGCCGACCAGCAAGCGACCGCAATCGCGGCTCGCGAACGCGTCGCCGTCGTCTGCCGGCCCGCAGGTCGTCGTCGGTCTGACCTCGCCTCGTTCGGAGGACTACTCCGAGGCGCTCATCGATTCGTCGCAGTCACGCTCCGGGCGCGAGGCGGCTGTCCCGTCGGCGCCTTCGGCGAAGCTCGAGCTGGTCGAGGAAGCCGCGCGCCTCGAGCTCGTTCGCGAACAGAGCCTCGAGATCGTCCGGGAAAGCCTCGAGCTGGTGCGCGAAAGCCTCGAGCAAGAGCACGAAGAGCACGCCGGCCAAGAGCAGCACGAAGACGAGCATCGGGCGCAGCACGAAGCGCGTGTCGAGACGCTGACGTTCGACCTCACGGAAGCCTCACCCTTCCGCCGCACCGGAGACGTCGGGGACGACGAGCCTGTGAACGCGGAGGCGACGGTGCCTGTGAAGCTCCCGTCGCACGTCACGGCGCTGCCCACGCCCGACGAGATGAGCATCCCGCCGATGGGCGATCTCTCGGTCGAGCCGATCGCCGATCGCTTCTTCTCCGAAGGCGAGCTCGTTGCCGCACGCGCGGACGAGCAAGAGGAGTGGGACGAGCGCGCGAACAAGGCGGTTCGCAAGAGCCTGCCCGAGGTCGTGCAGCGTCGTGCACGGTTCGCAAAATACGTTCGCTGGGCGGTCGGCGGCGCTGCCGTCGTGTGCCTCGCGGCGCTCGCGCGCACGGCGTTGCCGCCCTCGGCGTCGAGCGCATCGGCATCGCTCGCGACGATCGAAGCACCGGCCGCGAAGGCGGCGAGCGTCGCGATCGCCGCTCCCGAGCCCGTGAAGACCGCCGAGCCGGTGAGCGCACCGGTCGTCGCGGTGCCCGCGCAAGCAGCGCCCGCTGCCGAGCCCGCGCCTGCTGCTGCCGCGCCTGCCGCGGAGCTCACGCCCACGACGCCCACGACGCCGACGACGCCGACGAAGGGTGCGGAGCCCGCGGCCGTTCCCGCGGATGCGCCGGCGGCCCCCGCCGTCGCGGTCAGCGACAAGACCGCGCTCCAGGAGAAGAACGACTCGAGGCGCGCGCTCGAGCGCGGCAAGCTCGCCGATGCCATTGCGGCCGGTGAGCGCTCGGTCGCTCTCGATCCCACCGACGGCGAAGCGTGGCTCCTCCTCGGCGCTGCGTACCAGGAGAAGGGCAAGAACGCGGATGCGCGTCGTTGCTACAGCTCGTGCGTCAAAGAAGGAAAACGCGGCCCGCTCGGCGAGTGCCGCGCGCTCATCCACTGACGAGCTGTCGTCACCGCTCGTTCGCTCGCCGCTCTCACGCGCGTACGATTTCGAACGCGCTTTCACGCGAGATCCGCGTCGACACATCCGCGTCCGTTGACAGTGCCGGTGGCGACTACTAGGTAACGCGCCAGTCGGTACCTCGGTTTTCTCGACGCTTTTTAGCGAGAGAGGCGGCGCGCGCTTTGTTCAAGAAGGTCTGCCTCTTTTCCGGCAACGCCAACCCCGAGCTGGCGCGCGACATCGCCGCGTACCTCGAGACTCCGCTCGGCAAGATCAAGGTCCAGCGCTTCAGCGATGGCGAGACCTTCGTCGAGATCAACGAGAACGTGCGCGGCGTCGACGCGTTCGTGATCCAGCCCACGTGCAGCCCCGTGAACGATCACGTGATGGAGCTGCTGATCATGTCGGACACGCTCCGGCGCGCCTCGGCGGCGACCATCACGGCGGTCATCCCGTACTACGGCTACGCGCGCCAGGACCGCAAGGTCGCGCCGCGCACGCCGATCACGTCGAAGCTCGTCGCCGATCTCATCGAGTCCGCGGGCGTCGATCGCGTCGTGTCGATCGACCTCCACGCCGGACAGATCCAGGGCTTCTTCAACCTGCCGTTCGATCACCTCTACGGCATGCCCGTGATGCTCGAGGAGTACCTGAAGAAGAACTTCGACTCCTCGGCGGTCGTCGTCTCTCCGGACGCCGGCGGCGTCGAGCGCGCCCGCGCGTACTCGAAGCGCCTGAATTCCAGCCTCGCCATCATCGACAAGCGTCGTGAGCGCGCGAACGTCTCCGAGGTCATGAACATCATCGGCGACGTGAAGGGCAAGCAGTGCATCATCGTCGACGACATGATCGACACCGCCGGCACGCTCACCGGCGCCGCGAAGGCGCTCATGGACTTCGGCGCCACGCGCGTCGTCGCGTGCGCCACGCACGGCGTGCTCTCCGGTCCCGCGATCCAGCGCATCATGGAGTCGCCGCTCGAGGAGGTCGTCGTCTCGGACACGATCCCGCTCTCGCCGGCCGCGCGCACCTGCTCGAAGATCAAGCAGGTCAGCATGGCGCGCCTCCTCGGCGAGGCCATCAAGCGCATCCACAGCTCGGACTCGGTCAGCTCGCTCTTCGCGTAGCCTCACCCCCGGCCCCTCTCCTGAAGCAGGACCTCACCCCCGGCCCCTCTGCTGAAGCAGGAGAGGGGAGAAGAGAGCTAAATCCCTGGAAGACGGTGCGGCGCTCTGCTAAACCCTCGCGCCCCAGGTTCTGACCCCCGTTAACGCGCGGGTTTTGTCTTCAGCGATCGTTCTCAGGAGCTACGCCCATGTCCGCCGCCATGCACAACGTCGTCGCCACCACCCGCACCACGCGCGGAAAGGGCGCCGCGCGCCGCCTTCGCAGCGCCGGCCAGATCCCCGCGGTCGCGTACGGCAAGGGCCTGGCTCAGGCGATGCCCCTCGCGGTCATGCCGAAGGACGTCATCACCGTCCTCAAGAGCGAGCGCGGCCAGAACACCGTCCTTTCGATGAAGGTCGCGGGCGCGCAGGACCTGCTCGTCATGATCAAGTCGTTCACGCTGCACCCCGTGGCGCGCACGCTCGAGCACGTCGACTTCGTCGAGGTGAAGCTCGATCGCCTGGTCGACGTCGAGATCCCGCTCGTCGTCACCGGCAAGCCGATCGGCCTCGCCAACGGTGGCATCATCCGCCAGGTCTACCGCACGATCCCCGTGCGCTGCATGCCGGACAAGATCCCGCTCAACATCCAGGTCGACATCTCGCATCTCGACATCCACGAGTCGCTCCACGCTTCGGCGCTGAAGGTCTCGGAGGGCGTCGAGGTCCGCCTCCCGCCCGAGCAGACGGTCGTCGCCGTCGTCGCGCCGGACAAGGATCGCGCAGAGGAAGAGGCGGCAGCAGCAGCAGCTCTCCCGGGCGCAGCTCCGGCAGCGGGTGCAGCTCCGGCAGCGGCCGCGGGCGGCAAGGCCCCGGCAGCGGGTGCGGCGGCAGCCGGCGCGAAGCCGGCCGACGCCAAGGACGCGAAGAAGGACGACAAGAAGAAGAAGTAACGCGCCCCTCCATCGAGGAGCCGTCACTTGTTTCTGGTCGTCGGGCTCGGAAATCCGGGCAAGAAATACGAGCGAAACCGGCACAACGTCGGCTTCATGGCGGTCGAGCATCTCGCGCGTACGCACGGGATGCCCGACTTCAAAGAGAAGTTCAGCGGCGTCTGGACGAAGGGCGAGATCTCGGTCGGCAGCACGCGGTACCCCGTGGCGCTGCTGAAGCCGGGCACGTTCATGAACCTGTCGGGCGACTGCGTTCAGCCCGCCGCCGCGTTCCTCAAGGTCGAGCCGAAGGCGATCATCGTCATCCACGACGAGCTCGATCTCCCGTGGCGCGACGTGCGCCTCAAGATGGGCGGCGGGCATGCCGGGCACAACGGCCTCCGGAGCCTCATCGAGCGCCTCGGCACGCCGGATTTCGTGCGCGTTCGCGTGGGCGTGGGGCGTCCGCCCGCGGGCTTCAAGGGCGACGTCGCCGACTACGTCCT
>JAXDMI010001146.1:0-10608 GCA_034666145.1 Myxococcales bacterium
TGAGTGAGTAGACGGCAGCCTTCGACGCCGAATAGGAGCCAGCTTGGGGCAGCGGAACGCGCCCGAGGATCGAGACCAAGTTGACGATCGCACCCCCGCCGCGCCTCTTGATGATCGGGGCGAACGCTCGACACATGTTCAACGTCCCGAAGTAGTTCACACGCATCTCGCGCTCGGCCGCAGACGGGTCAGTGGCAGCAATGAGCGGCTCGTTGAGCGCGATTCCGGCGTTGTTGACGAGGATCACCACGTCCCCGCAACGCTTCGCTGCGGCGGCGATCTGATCGGCGTCCGTCACGTCGAGCGTGATCGGAATGACGTTTGGATGCGAGCTGCCTCCCGCCGGCTCGCGCGATGCGGCGTAGACGTGACCCGCTCCCGCGGCGACGAACGCCTCGACGAGAACGGAGCCGATTCCCCGATTCGCTCCCGTCACGAGCACCGCTTTTCGCGAGATATTCATGATTGGATGCTCATCGATAAGGACGACGCCGACGATGAGCAACGCGGGGAGATGACCCAGCGGCGCACGGTGAGGGCGCTCGTGCATCGCTCCCGCGAGATGTCCCTCGAGATTTCCCTAACGTGATCGCGCGATCGTCTTCGCTCGCGTCGCCGACATCGGCGGGGCCTCGAGCGGCAGCGGCGTGCTCACGCCGCGTGCGACGGTGTCGATGCGGCAGAGCGCGAGCACGCAAACCTCCGGATGACGGAGGCCGTGCTCGGTCTCGCGTCGTATGAGCGCGATGGCGTCCTCGAGGTCGCCGACGCGCGCCTGGAGCGCGTTGTGCTCTTCGAAGATCTCGGTGCTCGTTTTCGCTCGACCGACGTTGGATGCCATGCAGACAACACGCCCCGACTCCGCCGCGGCGACAAGACGGCCGATTGCCGCTGTGGCGCTCGCGACCCGTAGAGACGTTCTCCCAATGGCACCTCTCTTGCTCCGTTCGCGGCGACGCCGAAGGAGGCAACGATGGGCACCCCGAGCACGCGCCGAAGCGAGACCGCGACGCCGCAAAAGAAGTCGATGAAGGGCTGGGCCATCGAGCGCTTCGGCGACGTCACCGGAAAAGGCTCGCTCCTCACGCTCGAGGGATTGCCCGTGCCCAAGGTCGAGCGCCGCGACGTGCTCATCCGGATGCACGGCGCAGAGATCGGCGACTGGGATGGCCTCGTCGCCAGCGGCGAGTGGTCCGTCGAGCGATCCTTTCCCATCGTCCTCGGCCTCGCCGGCTCGGGAAGCGTCGTCGATTTCGGCAAGGACGTCGTCGGGTTCGAGAAGGGCGACGGCGTCTATACGTACAGCCATCCGCTGGCTCACCGAGGCTGCCCGTCACGGCACCACAACGGGGCTTGGGCCGAATACATGCTCGTGCCGTTCAGGCGCGTTGCACTCGCGCCGACGTCGCTCGACCTAACGCACGCCGGCGCGATCCCGATCGTCGGATTGACGGCGCAGGAGACGTTGGTAGACATCCTCGAGGTCGAAAGACACGACATCGTGCTCATCACCGCTGCTGCAGGCGGTATCGGGCATCTTGCGGTGCAGATCGCCGCGCGGCGCGGAGCTCAGGTGATCGCCATCGCGCGCCAGCAGCACCACGAGTTCTTGCGCGACCTCGGAGCCGCGATCGTGATCGACTACACGAAGGAGGACTTCGTGAAGGCAACGCGCAAGAGGTTCCCGGACGGAGTCGACAAGGCGCTGAACGGCGTGGAAGGGCAGACGGCCAACGACGTCGTGCGGACCATGCGATCCGTCGGTCACGTCGTGGACCTCACGGGCTCCGCGACCGAGAAGCTGCCCGACGGCCGCGTCGACACCGACTACGTCGTGCGACCGGATCGCGTGAGGCTGGCGGCCGTTGCGGACATGTTCGACCGCGGAGAGCTGAAGCTCGAGATCGCGAACGTCGTTCCCTTCGCCAATGCCCCGAGCGGGCTCGGCGAGGTGATGACCAAACACGTCCGCGGCGTCGTGGTGCTGCACGTCTCGTAGCTACACCCGCGTGATGAGCGGAAGCAGCGAGCGCACGCGCGCGTCACGCACGTAGAGGCAGCCCCAGATGATCACTCCGAAGATCACCGGGAAGAAGAACGGCTGCTCCAAGCGCACGTGCGTCGCGACGGCGCCGCCGAGATAGCCGGTGAGAAGGAGCGCGCCGAGCACAGCAGTGCGCGGGATCACGTAGAGCAGCGTGCACACCAGCAGCACGACGCCCAACGGGACGATCGAGTCGGCCGGATAGCCGACCTTGGCCGTGCCCTCGACGTAGGGGGCGAGGCGGAGGACCTTCCCCGCTCCGTCGACGAGCAGGAAGAGCGTGACCAGGGATCCGAGGATGCGTGCGGTCCAGAGCTTGGCGGTTGCAGCCCGAGTGCTGGACTCGGCCGGGCGATTGAGGATGGCTTCCATGCTCGAGGACGAACGAGCCAACCCGGATCCGACATCGCGACCGTCTTTTTTTGGGCGGCGCTTATGGCAACTTCAGCGCGTCATTCCCGTCGAAGCGTCGATGTCTCCGCACTGCGCCACGGGCCCGAACGTGTCGAAGAAGCTGCCCGCTCCGTCGCTCTCGGTCGGGAGCGCCGGGTCGTAGCGGTTGTCGTCGATCAGCGGGCTGCCGACGTCCGACGGGTCCTCGTGCACCTTGCCGAAGAAGAATCGATAGCGCACGTACGTGGCCACCGGCAGACACACGTTCGCGCTCCACGCGCCGTTCGCCCACGCCAGCGCGACGCCGCCGCTCGGCAGCCCGACGTCTGCGGCGACGACCTTCGCCGTCGTCTCGTCGTTCGTCGTGTCGGCGATCGAGACCGTCACGTTGCAGCACGCGACGGACGGCGTGCCCGTCGGCGCGGCGTCGAGATCGAGCGCACTGCCGTCGTCGCCGGCGCCCCCCTCGATGCGCGGAATGGCCCCGCCCGTCGTCGGGCCCATGTACGGCGGCGGATCGGCGTCGGGATCGTTGGCGCCGCTCCCCGCGTCGCCGTCGACGGCGATCGCGCTCGGCACATGGGAGTTGTCGCACGCGACGAGCATCGCGCCGCCGATGGAGAGCGCGACCGCGACCGTGCTCCACGCCGAGCGGCGGCTGCACCGCGCGCGCCCGAGAGAAAGTACGTATCGCATCGCTTACCTCTTCTCCTTCGCGTCCGCGTCCGCGTTCGCGTTCGCGGGCAACGCGGCCGCGATCTCGTCCGGGCTGAGATACGACGACGCCTGCTCGTAGATGCCCTCGTCGGGCACCGCGAGCTCCAGCGGCAGCACCGCCATGAGCGCCGCCTTCGCCTCGGGATACACGTCCTTCACCGAACCGAGGATGTGCACGATCGACTGCCGCGTGAGCGCACCCGGTCGAGCCGACAGATCCGTGATGGCCTGCGCGATGAACGCGCGGTCGGGCACGACGCGCGCGTCGAGATGCTGGAGCCGCAGCACGTGATAGAGGTCGCGCTTCACCTCCGGCGCCGTCTCGCGGCGCAGCCAGGTCAGCGCCATGGCGGTCGTCGACGAAGGCGGCATGCGCCGGATCGAGATGGTCGCCGCGCGACGAACCTCCATGTCGGGATGCACCGTGTACGGCTCGATCGTCGAGAGCAGCGACGGGTCTCCGAGGTTGGCGACGGTGCCGAAGCCCGGGCTGAGCGCCTTGGCAGTGCGGCCTTTGGCGAAGATCTCGTTTACCGCGCTGCGCGCCTCTGCCGCGATGGCCGGCGTGTCGGACGCTCGTAGATTCGCCATCATGCCGAGCGCGAGCGCCGCGTGGCGCGCGTAGATGCGCACCTCGCGCGTCGGCCCGGTGACGATGGCTTGCGAGTCGGTACGCAACGACTGCGCGAGCTCGACGCCGACGTCCTCGCGATCGACGAGCGCGAACGCGCTCCTCGCACGATCCATCATGGCGACGGAGCCGTCGTTCTTCAGCGAGAGGAGCGCGTCACGCGCCTCGGTGGTCGGCGTCTTGCCGAGGGCCACGAAGACGCCTGCGCTCCCCTCCTCCGGCAGCTTGCCGTCCTTGATCTGCTTCGCGAGCTCGGTGGCCGCCGCCGGACGCGCCTCGAGGTACTTCTCGAGATGAGGCCACGTCTGCGAGATGTTCTCCTGCTTCTGCACGTGGGCCATGTACTGGCCCATCGCCGCATCGAGCGTGAGGTTCTTGACCGCGGCGATCTCCGCGAGCTCGCCCTTCGTGCGAGGCTCGGCGTGCTTCGCGCGCACCTTGCGGTGCAGCAAGTCCTCCCAGACGTAGCTGGACTCCGCGGTCGGCAGCCCCGCAAGCGCGCCCTGCGGCGTGGCGATCTCGCGAGCCATGACGTGGCTCTCGAGCTCGGTGCCGCCGATGCTCACGCGCTCGGTCCCGTCGATCGACGCGAACCACGGTCCCGCGCCGACGTCGACGGTCATCGTGCTCGCGAGCGGCGTCTGCTCCTTCCGCCGAGCGCCGCCGCCGCCCTTGCCGTCGTCGCGCTCGAACGCGTTGCTCTCCCACTCCTCGGCCCACACGCGCGTGTAAGCCTGGATCGTGCGCTGGACGCGCGGACGCGGCCCCGGCACTTCCTTGTAGGATGCACGGAACTGCCCGTAGTCGCTGGAGCCTTCGCTCACCGCGGTCTCGTTGCCGCCCATGGGCCGGGCCCAGAGGAGGTTGTACGTCATCGCTTGCTCGCCGCGTGCCTCGGGAAGGCCCGCAGTCTGGAGCCGCGCGAAGCCGGTCAGCTTGCAGTCCGTGGCGACGCGCACGAGGAACGGCGTGGTGACGTCACCCAGCTCCCGGGTCAGCGACGCATCCACGTCGCGATAACGCGCGAGGAGCACGGCGCCCGTCGTGTCGTCGACCGAGAGCGCGCGGAGATCGAGCGTCGAGTGGGCCTGCTTCGAGAGGCTGGCGGGAACGTCGACGCCCGCGGGCACGTTGAGCGTCTTGCGATCGACGCGTGCCTCGATGGCTGCGGTGATCGCGTAGCTCAGCTCGGCCCCGACCTGGAAACGGCAGCCGGGCGAACGCGCGACCGGCTTCTCTTCCGCGACCGCCGGCGTGGCGACGGTCGCGAGCGTTTGCGCGACAGGCGCGCCGACGGAGGCTTCACGCGGCGCGCGCGTGGCGTAGAGAGCGGCGCCCGTGCCCACCGCGACGAGCGCGGTGACGTAGACGCGACGACGAGATACGGGCGACATCAGAAGTCCTCCCTGGAGGGCCAGTCGTAGTGAAAGAGAGAGCCCGACGCGATCTTGAATCCGTCGTAGCGAGCGATGGTCCATGACGCCGACGCGAAGTAGAAGTTCGCGGTCACGTTCACCTGACCGGTGAGCAACGAGATCGACCATGGCACGTCGACGAAAGTGTCGCCGCGCGTACCGAATCGCCGGCCGGTGCTGTCGTAGAGCGTGAACGACGCATTGCCGACCTGCGGCTTCAGCGAGATGTCGACGAAGTTGAGCTGCCCGTCGATGCACAGGCCGATCTCGTCGTTGGGAATGCAGAAGCTCATCGACACGCCGGCGCCGGCGCCGATCGCGAGCCCTGCATTCCATGCCTGGTAGCTCGTGGACGCCGCACCGTCGAACTCGCAGACGCCGGGCAGCACGGCGATCTGGGAGACCGTGGTGAGCGCGTGCGAGCTGCCCTGGTACTGGATGCCGCCGTCGACGGGCACGATCGTGCCGAGCTGCGCCTCGGCCGCCGTCGCCGTGGTCTTCGTGCTGTTGAGCGTGACGGGACCGCCCGTGCCGCTCTGCGTCGCGAAGGTGTTGTCACTGCCGATCCAGCGATAGGTCGTGGTGCTCGTGGCCCTGCAGTTGGCCCCGCTCTGGTTGCGCGCGCACGCCGCGTCGGCGAACTGGTAGCCGAGCTGCCCGCCGATCCAGTAGTTCTGATTTCCCGGAGCGGCCGCCGCGATTCCGGCCTTGTCGCTGGCCGTCACCATCTCGGCGAGCCGGCCACCTTTGGCCTGGCACTTCCGATGCGCGTCGGCCTGGGTCTGCGCGGTGGGAAGCAGACCGAAGCACTTCGTCTTCGTGGAGTTGATGCACGGGTAGTCGACGTCCGGCTTGAAGGTGAGGTTCACCTCGAGCGCGAGCGACACGCCCACCGTCGCCGCGATGGTGAGCAGGCCGAAGCCTCCGAACGGAACCTTGAAGCCGAGCCCGACGCCGAGGCCCATCTGGCCGCCATAGCGTCCCTTCTCCCACTGCGCGGGCGGCGGCGTCTCGGTCTTGAGGCTGTTGACGAGGAGATCCCAGTTCGGCGTGATGGTGATGGTCTGCGGCGCCTTCGTCTGGAAGACGCTCGAGCCCTTCTGCCACGTCATGTCGTCGTCGACGTCCGCGACGTCGACCACCTGATAGCCGAGCGCCTCGGCCTTCATGGCCGGCGCCGCGGTGACCGCTTGTGGCGTCTCCGTGCGCGTCGTCGCCGACGTCGTCGAGTAGTACGTTCGCCCGAGGTCGCCGCTCGCCGTCATCGCAGCGCGTCGCGTCGCCGTGCACGTCTGCGTGTACGTGCCGTTCGCGGCCGGCGTCTCGGTGCAGGTCTTGTCCTGAGCGGCGTCGTTGGTTCCCGAGGTGCTCCCGTCGCCGCTGGTGTTCGACTTGGTGCTGGAGATGTTGCTCGACGCGTGCTGCGGAGTGATCGGACGCTTCGTGTAGTCGCGGGTCACCGTCAGGATGTCCGGAGTGATGCACGTCGACTGGAAGATGACGCTCGCGCCGTTGGGCACGTCCAGACCCTGGTTGGCGCGGACGTTCACGCCGTCGATGTCGAGGCACGCCCGCACGATGAACGTCGTGGTGTTGGCCCATGCGCCGAAGACCTTGTCCCGGAACGCATCGCTGACGGCGATCGTTCCCGCCTTGACCGCGCCCTCTGCCGTGCCGTTGTCGAGAGCCACTGTGCCGAGCGTGACGGCGTTCGCGTCTTGACCCTGCGGATAGGCGCTGATCGTCGCGCGCAAGTTGCGGCGGTAGATGTTCGCGACGCCCGTGCTCGCTGCGGCGGCGCTGGCGTTCGGCGAGAACGGATTGTCGGGCGTGTCGCCGGTGAACGACCAGTTGACGTCCATCTTGATCGCCGGCGACGCCGTGTCGAAGAACCCGAGGTTGAGGAGCCTGCCCTCCGTCACCCTCGCGGTCTTGAGGTTGACGTACATGAACTTCGCCGGGTTCAGGAAGTACTGCTTGTCGCTCACGTTCTTGCCGGCGGACGCACCGGTGAGCGCCGAGGGGATCTCGCGCTGCTGGAAGTACGAGATCATGTCCACGTAGTTGCGGTTCGCGTCGTAGAAGAAGCCGGGGCCGTTCGGGAGCGTGGGATCCTGACCGGCAATCTTCTGGAAGCCGAAGTCGCCTTGCGGGTCGATCGAGAAGTGCAGGCGCGAGCTGTCGATCTGATAGGCGGCGCGGAAATTCGCTTCGCTCATCCCGAGGCGCTTGGCCGCGTCCGCGTACGGGTTCGCGCGCGAGTCGTAGCACTCGGCCGACAGGATCCGGGGGCCCTGCGTCCCTACGAACCCGTAGGTCGTGCCGTTCACGCGCTTGTTCATATCGAGCGGCGTCAGCGAGCAGACGTACCCGTCGGCCGCAGATCCGTTCGACTTGTTGACGAAGCGCGCCGTCATCCAAGGCGTCACCTTCGGTCGAACGGGAGGGCCCTCCACCTTCACCGTGGCGAGGAGGCCGTACGGAGTGTTGGGCCGTAGCGTGGTCGCGTCGATGCCGTCCGACGTGTAGAACTTGAAGAGCGTGACCGCGGCGCTGTTGATGAGCACCTTCTCCGGGGCGTTCGCGCAGCGGAGGTTCTCGTCGCGCTTCGAGAACCAAGGACAGTCCTTGAAGACGCAGCCGCGCCGGCCCGTCGTCGTGACCAGATCCGCGGGCTTGTATCCAGTCGCGCCTTCGCACGTCAGATGGATCTTCGCGCCGTCGGCCTCGCCGGGTGCAGTCACGAAGTAGTCGAACGGGTTGTCGCCGCAGTTGTAACGGACGCTGAAGTCCTTCTTGCAGCCGAAGCGCGGGTCGCCGAGGACCTTCGACGACACGGTGTAATCGCACGTCGTGAGGTCGTTGCACTGCGCGGCAACGGTGGTCAGCGCATTGTCTGCAGCGACACCGCAGATAGGGCCGTACGTCGCGCCTTTCACCTTGATCATCGGCACGCCGGAGCAGCTGATGTTCATCGTGGTGCCGCCGGACTCACCCGGCTGCGTCTGCGTGTAGACCTTGGTCGAGGTCCCGCACGTCCACTTCGCGGTGAACGCCTTCGCGCAGTTCTTTGCCGGGTCGCCCCACGCGTTGCCTGGGTTGATCGGCAGACTGCACGAGCGGAGCGCATCGCAGCCCGCCTTGAGCTGATTGGTGTGCGCGCCTTCCGCGACGTTGCAGTTGCTGCCGTACGTGCCCGACACGATGGTCATCTTCGGACCGCAGTCGAGGATGACGTGCTGGCCGCCGGCCTCGCCGTTCACGTGGCGCGTGTAGACCTGGCTCTCGGCTCCGCACTTGAAGGAGAGGTCGAAGTCCTTCCGGCATCCGTACGCCGGGTCGCTCGGGAGGCCCGGGACGAAGTCGCAGTGGTACTCGCCGTTGCACTTGTTGGTGACGGCCAGCGTCGAGTTCCCGATCGCGGCGGCGGTGCAGTTCCGCCCGTAGTCGGAGGAGACGACCTGGATGCCGGAGAGCGAGCTGCCCTGCGCGTTCGCGAGCGTCGAGCCGCCGGTCCCGAAGTTCCACCCTACCTGGTAGGACTGACACGCGACGGTGGGGTCGAGACCGTTGAACGTCGGCGTGTCGTCGGTGCTCGGCGCCGGGTCGTCACCGGTCGAGCAACCCGCGCCGACGATCGTGAACGTCGCCACGACGACGAAGAGGATCGCCTGCAGCAACGAGCCACCACGCTGAGTCATATGAGCTCCCATCCTCTGTGATCGGTCTGCGGGGCTCGTCATTGCTCGATGCAATAGAGCGAAAGGCTTTGATCGCACGTCTTCGTGGTGTCGTTGGCCCAGCGCGGGCCGCTCTGGCTGGTGAGCCCCGTGCTCGGCGCCTGCGGGTTGCCCGCGGCGTTGCTCGTCCAGTCGCTGCACTGGCCGGTGGCGTCGGAGATGCCCGAGGAGCTCGAGCCGGTCCAGACCGACGCGCTCGCCTTCGTCGCGCCGCTCTCGGTGCGGTCGATGTTCGCGAGGTGCATCGCGAAGAAGCTCTCGCTGTCGTTCGCGATGACCGTGCCGTTGACGAGCACGAATTTGTTCAGGTTGGCGGGGACGTGCTGCTGCGCGTTCGTCGTGGAGTCGGACAGGAACGCCTTGTACGCGCCGGGAAGATGCGCGGCGGTGGCGAGCGTCTGGCACTTGGTGTCGGCGCCGGTGAGTCCGCCGAGGTTGCCGTCGAAGGTCTGGCTGCTGACGAAGACCTTGCGATCGGCGCTCTCGCAGATGCTGGTCGTGCAGATGCCCGAGGTGCAGTCGGCCGGCGCGTTGCACGCCTTGCCGTTGTCGCACGTCGCGGTGCAGGTGCCGCCGCAGTCGACGTCGACCTCGCCGGCGCTCGCGACGCCGTCGAAGCATGCAGAGGCCACGCACGTGCCGCTGGTCCCGTTGCAGAAGCCGCTCGCGCAGTCGGCGGGGAACGCGCAGCCCTGTGCGATGGCGCACGTCTTCGCGCAGGTGCCGCCGCAGTCGATGTCCGTCTCCTGACCGTTCCGGAGCCCGTCGGTGCAGCTCACGGCGACCATGCTCATCGGGCCGTTGCCGATGTCCTGCACGCCGGTGAGCGGCGTCATCGCGTCGAACGTGCTGGTGTCGATCGCTACCGAGCTCGTCGCCGAGCCCGGCGTCGTGATGGTGCCGGTGACGCTCTCGCCGGACGTCCCGTCGACCTTCGTCACCGTGATGGTGACGGTCTGACCGTCGGTGCCGTTGGCGGTCACGTTGACCTTGCCGCTCGCGGGATCGATCTGTGTGCCGACCGTCGACGCGTGCGCCGGGACGTCGACGTGGACCTGGAGCACACCGCCGTCGTCCTTCGTCACCGAGACGTCGAGCGCGATGGGCGTGCCGGACTTGTCGTCGTACGTGACCTTGCGTCCGCCATCGAGGAGAGCGAGCGTGTCGGCCGCGCCCGGAGCGAGGCTGAGGTTCGTCGCCTGCACCGCGTACCCCGAGCCGAACTGCGAGAGGTCGGCGGGACCGAACGACGTGTCGTCGGTGCCCGTCACGGTCAGGGTCGTGTTGCCCGTCGGGAGAAGGAGCGTGATCGGCACGCTGCCGCTCCACGTATTGACGCTCGACATGCTCGGCGACAGCGTGCCCGTGCCCTGCTCGACGATCGAACCGTCGGCGGCGATGCCCGCGGAGCTGCCGGCCGCGTCTTGCGCCATCACCTGGACCGCGCCGTGGAAGATGGTCTGCGATTGCGCCGCGCCCTTGCCGAACGGCACCGCGAGCTGACCCACGCGCGGCTTGATCGGCGCGAAATAGAGGGGATTCTTGTTCGTCGCGTCACCGAAGTAGAGCGCGGCGGCTTCCATCGGATTCGCCGACGCGTGGTACTCCCACCGACCGAGATTCACATCGATGGTCATCGTTCGATCTTCGTTGGGGAAGTTGTTGTCG
>JAXDMI010001147.1:0-6088 GCA_034666145.1 Myxococcales bacterium
AGTGCCCACGCGCGATCGAGCTCCTTGCGGACGAGCGCCTTGTCCTTGCGAGCACCGGGAACGGAGAGCGCGCCGCTCTGCAGCGATGCGTTCACGACGGCGAGCGCGGATGCTTGCCTCGCCGACATGTCCATCGTCGCGTCGGCGGCGACGAACGCGCGCTCGTGCGCGAGGCCGTACTTCCTCACGATGCCGTTCGCGGTCTCCCAGTTGCCGCCGGTCGAGAGCGTGGTGGCGACGCCGCCGGCGACCTGATCGAACCAGTGCCAGTAGGTCCAGTACGACGGCGAGACGTCGAACGCTTCGCCGGTCGCCGTCGCGTGCATCGACTCGACCCACGTGACGTGCGCATACATCCAGGTGTTGCCGATCGACTGTCGCTCGAGGTCGGTCTGCGGGACGCTGACGATGTCCTCCGAGCCGCTGGCGACGGGCCCCTGATCGCTCGTGATGGCCGTGCAGCCAATCGCGAACGCGCAAGCCAGGCCGATGCCAATCGAGCGAAGCGCCATGGAAGGACCAGCCTCGATCATCGCCGAAGTCCGCGCCCTGGGCTACTTGCTACAACCCACCACGCCCGCCCACATCCGTGTATCCCGCACGAACCCCGAGAAACAGGGTCAGCCGAAGGTGATGCCCTGCGCCAGCGGCAGGTCCTTCGAGTAGTTCACCGTGTTGGTCGCGCGGCGCATGTAATTGCGCCACGCATCGGAGCCGGATTCGCGGCCGCCGCCCGTCTCCTTCTCTCCGCCGAATGCGCCGCCGATCTCCGCGCCGCTCGGTCCGATGTTCACGTTCGCGATTCCGCAGTCGGAGCCTTCGCTCGACAGGAAGCGCTCGGCCTCGCGCAGGTCGTTCGTGAACATGCACGACGAGAGGCCTTGCGGCACGTCGTTGTGCATCGCGATCGCCTCGTTCATCTCGCGATACGCCATCACGTAGAGGATCGGCGCGAACGTCTCCTCGCGGACGATCTCGTCCTGCGAAGGCATCGCCACGATGGCGGGGCGAACGTAGTAGCCGTCCTCGCAGCCCGTGACCGCGATGCGACCACCGCCCGTCACCTGCCCGTCCGCCTTGCGCGCGCGCGCGAGCGCCGACTGCATCGTCTCGTACGACGCGGCGTCGACGAGCGGTCCGACGAGCGTGCCCTCGCTGCGGGGATCGCCGACCTTCACCTGGCCATACGCGCGCTCGAGCCGTGACATCAGCTCGCCGCGGATGCTCTCGTGCGCGATGAGCCGGCGCAGCGACGTGCAGCGCTGACCGCAGGTCCCCACCGCGCTGAAGAGCACCGCGCGCACCGCGAGATCGAGATCGGCGGAGGGCGTGACGATCATCGCGTTGTTGCCGCCGAGCTCGAGGAGCGAGCGTCCGAAGCGCGAAGCCACGCGCGGACCGATGGCGCGGCCCATGCGCGTCGAGCCTGTCGCGCTGATCAGCGGAACGCGACGATCGTCGACGAGGAGCTCGCCCACCTTCGCGTCGCCGATGATCACCTCGGAGAGGCCTTCGGGCGCGGGTGCTCCGGACTGCGCGAAGCGCGCGCACGCGCGGCGGAAGAGCGACTGACACGCGAGCGCGGTGAGCGGCGTCTTCTCCGAAGGCTTCCACACCACCGAGTCGCCACAGACCGCGGCGAGCGCGAAGTTCCAGGCCCAGACCGCGACCGGGAAATTGAACGCGCTGATCACGCCGACCGTGCCGAGCGGATGCCAGGTCTCCGCCATGCGATGCCCCGGACGCTCCGAGGCGATCGAGAGGCCGTAGAGCTGTCGCGACAGGCCACATGCGAAATCGCAGATGTCGATCATCTCCTGCACTTCGCCGCGGGCCTCGGGGACGATCTTGCCGGCTTCGATGGTGACGATGGCCGCGAGCGCGTCTTTGTTCGCGCGCAGCTCCTCACCGAAGAGACGAACGAGCTCACCGCGACGCGGAGCCGGCACCGAGCGCCACGCGAGGAACGCGGCATGGGCGCGGCCGATCGCCGCTTCGACGGCCTTCGCGTCGTGCGTCTTCACGCGCGCGGTGACTGTGCCGTCGATCGGCGAGCGGGCGACGAGCTCGCCTCCGCCTGCCGTGGCAAATTCCTGCGGATCGAGGCCCGTGGCTCGTAGCTCGCGTGCGATGTCCATGGCGAGCCTCTTACCGCGATCCCCCGCGCCGCGCGAGCCAGAGCCTGCTGCACCGCGAGCCAGCTACGTTGCGGTGATCCGGCCTCAATTCGGGCCGCTTTTGCGTGAGCGGGAAAGACGTTCGAGACGTGGACAGGTCCGATCGCGAAGCTAGAGTGGGCCGGCGTCTTCATGAAGCACCATCCCCGCCACGTGCTCGTCCTCCTCGCTACCGGCGTGGTCCTCGCGGCCTGCGGCGGCTCGGGCAACGATCCGATCCCGACCACGCCCGATCCCGGCCCCACGGGCTCGAGCGGCGCGCCCCCCGCGTCCACCGTGACGACGCCGGTCACCAAGCCGCCGATCACCGCAGGCCCGATCGACCTGCGCGCCGACACCAACCGTGACGGCGTGATCAGCTTCGACGACGTCGCTACCGGCGGCGACGACATCGGCGAGGACGTGTGGGACGCAAAGCACGGCGCCGTCTTCCTCGCCAACATCGACGACGACGAAGAGAAGTGCCCGTCCAGCGGCGACGACGTCGATCTCCCCAAGTGCAACGACGCCGCCGACGAGGTCGTCAACGGCCCCGATGACGCGCTCGATCTCGCGCGCCTCCAGACGAAGCCGTGGGCCGACGCGCCCGACGGCGCCACCGGCACCATCACGACGACCGCGAGCGATCGCGTACGCCTCTTCAAGGTGAGCGGCACGACGTTCACGGCCCTCGCGGCCGATGCGAAGCTCACCGCCGCCGAGCTCCGTGCCGGTGTCGAGCTCGCGATCGAAGCGAAGGACATCGTGCGCGACACCGCCGTGTGGGACGGCTTCGTCGACGTCACGTTCAGCGTCGATGGCGCCGCGGGCACCAGCGGTACCGCGCCGAGCGAGACCACCGACAAGGTCCGCATGCGCGTCGCGCCGCTCCTCTCGTCGCACCATGTCTCCGAGACTGTCGGCACGTACGTCACGCAGCTGAACAGCGCCGGCAGTCAGGCCACGCGCGCCGATCTCGCGGCCGCTGCGACGGCGGCGGGTGTGCCGGCACCGAAGGACATCCTCGTCCAGGATCAGTGGACGCAGGACTTCTTCGAGCCCGCGTTCATGACGATGCCGGGCCCGAACGGAACGCAGCACGCCATGCGCGTGAACCTCCGCTCGGCGAACGAGTCGAATCCGGGCTCGTCGAACAACCCGCTGCGCCTCGCGGGCAAGGTGGTGTTCACCCAGCTCCGCGGCAAGGACGTCGCCGGCGTGCAGCAGTTCGACGCGGCACGGAACGGCCAGTTCGACACGCTCAACTCGTTCGGCAACTTCGAGACGATCCCGCCCTACACGAACGGCGGCGAGAGCTTCCCGCTCGGCCGCGTGCTGCGTGGGAACATCGCGTCGTACCATCCCGACAACTCGTTCCTGAAGATGATCGAGTCGCAGAAGGTGCAGCAGCCGCTGTACATCGACACGTCGTGGCTGGTGGTCGGTCACGTCGACGAGACGCTCTCGTTCATCCGCACGACGTCGTCGCCGCGGGGCTGGGTGATGCTCGTCAACGATCCGACGCTCGCGAAGACGATGCTCGAGCAGCAGTCGACGGCCGGCAACGGCGCGGTCCCGATGTTCGTCGGCAAGTCGTGGAGCGGGTCGCAGACCGCGCAAATCACCATCGATCAGGTGCTCGCCGACACCGACGTGATGACGGCGAGCGCCGAGGCCGCGACGCAGATCGACGGCCAGATCGCGACGATCAAGGCTGCGACCGGGCTCACGGACGCGGAGATCATCCGTATCCCCTACCTGCACATGCCGTACAGCCAGGGCTCGATCGCATTCCAGCCCGGCATGGTCAACGGGCTCTACATCGCGCCCGGCCACTTCGTGGCTCCCGATCCGCACGGTCCGGACATCGCGGGCGTCGATCCCTTCAAGGCCATCATGGAGCAGCGTCTCGCACCGTTCGGCGTGACCGTGCACTGGGCGGAGGACTGGGACCTCTATCACCGCAACCTCGGCGAGGTTCATTGCGGAACCAACTCGACGCGGCAGATCCCCGATTCGAAGTGGTGGGAGAGCGGCCGATGAAGCACCTGAACCGCATGATGAAGCCGACGCTCTCTCTATGGACCGCGCTCCTCCTCGCGACGACGGCGTTCGACGCGTCTGCGGCGGGTCTCGCCGTCGATCGGTCAGAGCTGCCCGCGAAGGCTCGCGCGTCGCTCGAGAGCGACGTCGACAAGGCACGCATCGAGACGCCCGACCTGTTCCGGCAAGTGCAGGACATCGCCAAGCGTGCCGGCGAGCTCGACGCGGGCTCACGACGCCCGGGCATGCCGCTCACGATGCACTTCAAGGTGCTCGGACCGCGTGCGCTCATGCCGATGCTCGACCTGCTGGCGTTCGACGGGCGCGCGCCCTCCGACCTGACACCGACGGCGCGCGCGGCGCTGCGCGTAGGCCTCGTCGAGGCGGTGGGGATCATCCGCGACGAGCGAGCGGTGCCGGTGTTGTCGCGCATCGCCTTGCGCGAGCGTGACGTCGACATGACGCGCGCATCGGCCGACGCGCTCGGTCGGATCGGTACGAACGACGCCCACGCCGCGCTCCTCGCGGCTCTCGCGAGCGCCGACAGCGCCGCTTCCGCAGGCAATGGAAGCAGCGAGCGTGTCCATGCGCTGCTCGCCGGCTTCGGCTCGTCACGTCGCCTAGACGCGACGACGCTCCTCGCAAAGCGTCTCGGCGGCGATGCATCGCGACCCGACGCGGCCACCGCGAAGGCCCTCGCGAAGGCGCTCGGCACCGCGGGAAATGCGTGGGCGTGGAAGACGCTCACCAACCGCACCGACGAAGCTGCGGTCCGCGAGATCGCGGCGCGCGCGCTCGTGAAGGCGTACGTCACGTATCCCGGCGAGGCCCGCACCGCAGCGATGAACGCGCTGCTCGTGGTCGACGACAGCCACACGGCGTCGCTGGTCGCCGAGGCGCGGCTCAACGCGTCGAGCGACGAGGCTGCCGCGCTCGACGCGCTCTCGGCGAAGCTGGCGAAGAACCCGACGCGCTGAGCGCGCTTCTTCAGGGCTTGCGGAGGCGCAGGATCGAGCCGTCGACGTTGCCCCAGTAGAGGAACGTCGCGTCGAGGGCGACGTCGACCGCGTCCGAGCCGGTCGCGGCGAGCTCGGTGAACGTGCACTTGTTCGCCGCGATCACGCAGCGCTTCACGGCCTTGCCCTGCGTGACGTAGAGGCTGCCGTCGGTGTCGACGGCGACGCCGTTCACGCGTCCAGCGCTCAGGCTGCCCGCGGGCATGAGGTCGACGAGCTCGCCGGTGGCGGCGGTGAACATCTGCAGCGCGTCGTTGGTCGACCAGAAGATGCGCGCGCCATCGGTGACCATGCGGCTGGGCGAGAGCTGGTCGTTCCCGATCGAGCCGCTCTGCGACTTGAACGTGAGGTGTTGAAGCGTCGCGTCGGTGCCCAGCCACCAGCGATTGGCGCCGATCGCGATCACGTCGATGGGGCTCGGCGTGTACGAGACGTCCTGGACGTCGGTGCACGTCGGGAGCGCGCAGCTCGCGAGGTGACCGGTGTTCACGCCAGCGCCGCCGTTCGGCCCCGCGACCGTGTAGTGCAGTCGCCCGCCCGCGATGCGCACGCCGGCGACGGGCGCACCGAGCTCGCTCATCGTCGTGATGCCCGCGCCGTTCGAGGCATCGGCGGCGGCATTCGCATCGCGCCGGCGGAGGCCGTTGGCGGTTCCCCAGAAGACGACGCCGCTGGGATCGACGGCGATGTTGGAGTCGGCACGGAACTCCTCCGGGATGACGCCGGCGATGTCGAGATCGAGCGGCGCTTGCGGCGACGCGAGGTCGATGCGGAACACGCTCGGCTGTGCGCCCGCGACGGCTGCGTAGAGCGCGTTGCCGGCTGTCACCAAGCGAATGACGCTGCCGCTCAGCGTGGTCAGGAGCTCGGGCG
>JAXDMI010001148.1:0-15301 GCA_034666145.1 Myxococcales bacterium
CGTCAGGCGTGCCGGGATACCTCGCGCAGCTCGATATGGAGATCGCGTCGCTCGCTCTTGCGGAGCGTCGCCTCGCCGCCGTCGGGCAACCTGACGGTGAGATGCTCTCGCAGCTCCGGACGCTCGCGAGCAGCCTCGACGCGCATCGCAAGAAGGTGGAGGTCATCGCCTCTACCCTCGAGCACGGCTACGCCGCACTGAACGACGCCCTCGACGAAGCGTCCACGTGCCAGGGCGTGGACCTGCGCGTTCTCGAAGCGCCGCCTCGCGCGAGCAGGACGGAGCGCACGCTCGCCGCGCTGGCGGCCGGAACCACGGAAGCGAAAGCGCAGCGCACGCTCAACAAGAAGATCGCCGACTCCAAGGCCTGCGCCGGAGCGAATCGACTCCTCGCCGCCACGAGGTCTCTCGAGGTGAGCTCGAAGATCTCGGCCGCGGCCGTGGGACAGCACCTCTCCGAGATGAACGTCGACGGGCCGACGCTCGCCGCGCGCGACAAGCTCTCTCGCGCGCTCCTCGAGCACAGCAAGAACCTCCAGGCCTTCGCCGCTGCCACCGAGCCCAAAGACGCAACACAGACGCCGCGAACGCAGGTCGCCGTCTTGCTCGAGCAGCTCGACCAACAAGGACGCAGCTGCATCGAGAACATGAGGGACAGCGCGCCCCAAGTGGTGGCCAGTGACAAGGCACCACGCCAGGTGACGGTCCTCGTGAGGCCCAAGTGGCCCGAGCGCTACGCCGGCGCCGCCACGGACACCGGCGTGTTCGGTAGCGGCGTCCTCGTGCGCTGGCGCACGCCTTCGGGGAAGACCGAGACGCGCGTGGTATCGAACGCGCACGTGCTCGACGGCGCCGAGGAAGCCGAGATCTTCGACGCCGAGAGTGCTGCCGAAGAAGGCCGATCGCAGAGCGGCTCCGAGGAGGGTCGCAAGAAGGCGCGCGACAAGGCGTGGAAGGCCCACGTCGTTCGCATCAGCAACGACGACGATCTCGCGATTCTCCAGATCGACGATCCTCCTCGCGGCCCTCCTCGCGGCCTCTCGCTGCGGCTCACGCCGCCGAAGGACGACGAAGCTGTGGTCGCTGCCGGCTTTCCGGGCCTCAACGCGCAGCCTTCTTTCCAGCTGAGTCGCGGCACGATCTCGAATGCCACCTTTCGGACCGGCACCGGCGCCTTCGGCGGATACGTGCAACATACAGCGGCCATCGATCCCGGCAACAGCGGCGGTCCCTTGCTCGACGGCGACGGCCGACTCCTCGGAATCAACACCATCAAGGTCACGGGGCGCGAGAGCGTCGGCTTCGCGATCCCCACGGCGCGCGTGCAGGTCGCGCTGCTGCGTGCCGACGATCGACGGCACTTTCTCCTCGGACACGCCACGGCGATGTGCCGCGCCTTCGTCGGGGCCATGTCGATGTCCAGCCCGCACGGGTCCATCATCGAGCACGTCTCGCTCGGCCTTCACGATGCGGAGGCGCGCACGCTGGGACCGCGCCTCACCGCGTACCGAGACGCGGTGGCTCCGAGGGGCGAAGGTCCGATCTGGGATGCTCGCCTCGGCGCCTACGCGCGCCTCCGCGTTCGCCTCGAAGACGACGGCGGCGTCGCGCCGCTCACCAGCTGCACCGATCTTCGAGAGCTACGCGCGGAGCCGCACGCGGCCTTCGAAGGGTCGTTCCGAACGCGCTCCGGAAAGCACACGGTGCGTATCGATGACGAGGACGGCGTACTCCGCATCGCCGAGCTGAAGTAGTCGTATCCGTCAGAGCTCTGTGGCGACCTTGCGCGCCGCAGCGCCGGAGGTGCCACGCTGCCTCGTGCGGCACGCGCGCTTCTCGACTTCCATGTCGCCGAGAATGCGAACGGATCGCCGGAATGCGGCCCTTCGGCATGGAGCGTGCTGGCGGTCGGGGCCATGAAGACCATGATGAATCGCTCAACCCTTCGTTTCGTCGCGTGCTGCCTTCCGCTCGTGGCGTTCGGCTGCAACAAGACCGGCGCCGAGGCACAGCGCGAAGCCGACAACGCGCGCGTCGAGGCGAACACGAAGACGACCGGCGCCCAGGTCGAGGCAGATACGAAGATCGCCGACGCCCAGAAGGCCTTCGCGAAGACGCGCGAGGACTACCGCCACGACGTGCAGACGAAGCTCGACGACCTCGACAAGAAGATCGCCGACCTCGACGCGAAGGCGAAGAAGGGGACGGGCACCACCAAGGCCAAGCTCGACACCAACCTCCCCAGCATCCACAGCCAGCGCAACGCCTTCGCGAGGGACTTCGCCTCCGTCGAGACCGACACCGCGCTGACGTGGGACGCGTCGAAGGCGCGCCTCGACAAGGAGTGGACGGCGCTCAAGGACGCGGTCGACAAGGCCGACTGAAGAGACGGAAAGCCGCCGATCACGAGCGACGTCCAGTGCCGCGCCGATGGCGTGACGCTGGACGTCGTCGTTTGGCGCCGCCGCGCAAGGTGACGAGCGTGCGCGCGCTCAGGGCCGCGGCGTGAAGCGGAAGCCGCGTGACGTCTCGAAGAAGTGCAGCGTGACGCGCTCGGGCGCCTTCGCGCCGTCGACGCGCACCGTCACGGTCACGGCGAGGATGTCGACGTCGCGCACGAGGATGTGCTCGGTCTTGGCGCTCATGTGGCGCGAGCCGTCGAGGTGAGCCGCGAGGACCTGCCCGTGATGCGAGCCGCCGAGGCGCTTGCACTGCTTGTCGAGGAAGTGCGCGGTCTCCTCGTCGACCGCCGTCCGATCGAGCTCGCGCGTCATGAGCTCGTGCGCGTCCTCGTCGGTGCCGACGTCCGCGAGCGCCGCGGTCCGATCGCACGCGACCGCCGCGCGCATGAGCCGCAACGCGACCTCTTCGACCGGAGCATGGGCGGGCGCCGTCGGCGCCGAGGCTGTCGGGCGCGAGGCCGCCGGCTCGGCGGGCGCGGCCGGTCGCGCGGGGAGCTCACAGCCGACGAGCGGAGCGAGCAGACCGAGCAGACGGAGCAGACCGAAGACGAGGCCGACGAGGCGCGCGTCGCTCACGGAAAGCCGGGCCCTGCGCATCGCGTCGCAAGATACCAACGATTCGGTACTATGAGCCATGGAGACCGGCGCGGAGAGACAACACGAGCCCGCGCTCGTCGGCCGCACCATCGGCGGGCGCTTCGACGTGCTCGCGTTCGCGCGGGCCGGCGGAATGGGGTACGTGTATCGTGCACACGATCGGAGGACGGGCACGGTCGTCGCGATCAAGGTCCTCGCGCCGACGTCCGGGGACGCCGAACGATTTGCGCGCGAGGCGGCGCTGCTCTCGAAGGTCGAGCATCCGGGCGTGGTTCGTTACGTCGGTCACGGACTGGTCGACGAATCGAGCGGCGATCCGTACCTCGCGATGGAGTGGCTCGAGGGCGAGGACCTCGGCGATCGCCTCGCGGCAAAAGGCACGCTGTCCGTCGAAGACACCGTGCTCATCGCGCAGAGAGTGGCGGCTGCGCTCGCGGCGGCGCATCGCGCCGGCATCATCCATCGCGACCTCAAGCCGGCAAACGTGTTCCTCGTCGGCGGTCACATCGACGCGCCGAAGCTCCTCGATTTCGGCGTCGCTCGCATCGCGGCGGCCTCGGAGCTCACCGCAGCCGGGACACTCGTCGGAACTCCCGCGTACATGGCGCCCGAGATGGTCCGGGGTGACGCGGTCGGCGCGGCCGCCGACGTCTACGGCGTCGGCGCGCTCATGTTCCGCTGCCTCGCAGGGCGTGCTCCCTTCGTCGGCGCGCATCAGCTCGCGGTGCTCGCGAAGGTCGTCGTCGAGCCGGCCGCCGCCGTGCGCGACCTTCGCCACGACGTTGCGGCCGCGGTGTCCGATCTCGTCGCGCGCCTGCTCTCGAAGGACTCCCGCGAGCGCCCGGCCGACGGCGCCGCGCTCGAGGCCGAGCTCGCCGAGCTGACCGGCGTGGCCACGAGCGGCGGCAGCTCCGGAGGATCTTCCGACAGGCGTGCTCGCGTCCATGCCGCGATCAGCGCGCGCGAGCAGCGCGTCGCGTGTGTCGTCCTGTGCGCGAGCGGAGCGGCACCTCAAGAGATCACCGTCGCCGAGGACGCGGCGCTGCGAACGGAGGACGAGATCCACAGTGCCATCATCACGCGCGGCGGCGTCCTCGATCGGATCGCGAAGGGCGCCTGCATCGTCACGATTCCCCATGCCGCGTCCGCCGCCGAGCAAGCGGCGCGCGCGGCGCGATGCGCGCTCGCGCTCGCTGCGGTGCGCCCTGGCACGCCCATTTTCGTGGCGACCGGTCGCGTCATCGTCACGGGCGAAGGTCGCGTGGGCGAGGTGATCGACCGCGCCGCCGCCGCGCTCGTCGCTGCGCAGAAGGACGGACGCGGGGCGCGCGCGCGCGTGCACGTCGATGCGGCGACGTACGAGCTGCTCGACGGGCGCTTTCGAATGCGTGCCGATCCCGGCGACGGAGATTGGCGCATCCTCGTCGAGGAAGACGAGGACGCCGCGCCCCTACGCACGCTGCTCGGCCGACCCGCGCAGTGCCTCGGCCGCGACGCGCAGATCGCGATGCTCGACGCGCTGCTCGCGGCGTGCAGAGACGACTCGCGAGCGGGGGCCGCGCTCGTCGTCGGGGAGCCTGGTCTCGGAAAGACCCACCTCGTGAACGAGCTGCTCCGGCGGCGAGGGAGCGGCGGCGACGGCGACGGCGCGAGCGACATCGACCTCCTCGTCGCGAAGGGCGATCCGATGCGCGCCGCATCGGCGTTCGGAGTGGCTGCGCAGCTCTTCGCGCGCGCCGCCGGCATTCGCGACGCCGACTCCGCGGAAGCACGTGCCGCGAAGCTCGCCGCGCTCGTCGAACGTGACTTCGACGGCGCCGGAGACGCCGGCGCTCTCGACGCCTCGCGCTTGCGCGAGCTGAGGGAGCTGCTCGGCGAGATCTGCAGCGTGCCCACGCCACCCGCGCTCGCGAGCGCATCGCTCCGAGCGGCGCGCGCAGACGCGGCCGTCATGGCAGACGCCCTTCGCGATGCCTGGGTCGCATGGATGAAGGTGCGCGTCGCGCGCGCGGCGCCCGCCACGCTCGTCATCTGGCTCGAGGACGTGCACTGGGCCGACATCGCCTCGCTTCGATGGCTCGAGACGGCAGCGACCGAGCTCGCTGATCGCGCGCTGCTCGTGCTCGCGACGGCGCGGCCCGAGGGCAGCGCGGCGTTTGCCGAGCGATGGAAGCCTCGCGGTCTCGTCGAGATCACGCTCGGGCCGATCGGCAGCGCGGCCGCCGAGCGCCTCGTGAAGAGCGCGCTCGGCTCGGACACCGACGTCGAGCTCGTTCGCACGATCTGCCGGCGTGCGGCCGGCCATCCGTTTCTCCTCGAAGAGCTCGTTCGCGCCGTGGCGGACGGACGCGGCGCGGACGCGCTGCCCGACTCCGTCCTCGGGATGATGCAGGCGCGTCTCGACCATCTCGGCGCGGGCGCGCGGCAGGTCGTCCGCGCTGCGAGCGTCTTCGGCGAGACATGGAGCAAACGTGGCGTCCTCGCGCTCTTCGGCGACGAGATGACGGAAGACGAGCTCCGTGCTGCGCTCACCGAGCTCTCCGCGCAGGAGATGATCATCGAGGACCGTGGAAAGGAAGCGCAGCCAGGGCAGCTCCGCTTCCGGCACATGCTGCTCCGCGACGCTGCGTATGCGACGCTGGCCGAGGTCGATCGTGTGCGCGCCCATCGACGCGCCGCCGAATGGCTCGAACAGCGCGGCGAGCTCGATCCCGCAGTGCTCGGCGAGCACTACTACCTCGGGGACGTGAAGGATCGCGCGTGCGAGCTCTTTCATCGCGCTGCCGCGCAGGCCATCTCGCGCAACGACTTCGAGCGCGCGCAAAGGCACGCCGAACGCGCCCTCGCGCTCGGCCCGGACGTCGCGGCAGAGGCGGCGCTGCGCGGCATCGAGGCGGAGATCCTCTACTGGCGCGGCGAGATCGTCGCCGCTGCCGATCGAGCGCCGAGCGCGGTCGCACGCCTCGAGCGCGGAACGCAGGCATGGCTCGATGCCGTGTCCGTCGCCGTCGGCGCGCTCGGGCAGCTCGGACGCAATGACGAGGTCGCCGCGCTCCTCCGCGATGCCGCGCACGTGAGCACGTCGCCGGCGTGCCGCGGTGCGCACGTGGTGGCGCTGTCTCGAGGAATGACGCAGCTCTTCTGGGCACATGCTCGCGCCGACCTCGGAGACGTGCGCGCTCGTCTCGAAGCGCTCGTCGCGGAAGGCGGCGCGGAGCCGCTCGACGCCTATCAGCTCGGCTGGGTGCATCGCGTGCGCGCCGAGTCGGCATTCCTCCACGAACGCGACGTCGCGCGTTGCCTCGACAGCTTCGACGCGAGCTGCGCCGCGTTCGAGAGCGTGCGCGCGATCCGGCCGCTCAGCCTTTCACGCCTCAACGCCGCGAGCCTCGTCGGATGGGCGGGCGCTCCGGCACGCGGCCTCGAGCTCGTGCGCGCGGCGTGCGCCGACGCCGAGCGGGTCGGCGCAGGCTTCTTGATTCGCTATGGCGGCGCCGTCGAAGGCCTCCTCCTCGCTTACTCACGCCACGAGGCCGCCGCGGCGAGCATGGAGCGTGCCCTCGCGGCCGTTGCGGGCAGTCCGCGGCTCGCGTTCATCTGCCACATGGTGCTCGGGTCGCTCGCGCTCGATCGAAATGACATCGACACGGGTGCGAAACATGCCGACGCCGCCAACGCCCTCGCTGTCGTCGACGATCTGAAATCGGCCGGCCTCGCGCTCGCCTCACGCGCCGTGCTCGCGCGCTTTCGCAGCGGACCCGGCGCCGGCGCGAGTGCGCACGCCGACGAGGCCGTCCGCCTCGCGCTCGCCGGGACGCGCATGGCGGCGGGCTGCACGGATCTCGAGCTCACGTTCGGACTGGCAGAGCTGGCGCTCGCGGAGGCGCACCTCGCAAAGGAAGACCGCGCGGCAGCAGCAGACGCGATCGCCCCCGTGGCACGCGCGATCTCCGCGATCGCGAGCACGATCGCGGATGATGCTCAGCGCACGCGATTCCTCGAGCGACCGATCGCGAACGATCGCATCGTGCGCCTGGCGCGCGAGCTCGCGGTCGCATAGGGCGCGAGTCGCACGGCGCGTCAGCGGCGCGTCAGCGGCGCGTCAGCTCGAAGACGCCGACGGCACGCTCCGGCGGCGTGATGCCGACCGTCCACTTGTTCATCGTGACGTTCCAGCCGTCCGCTTCCAGCGCCTCGAGGCACGCGAAGCTCGAGTGCCGGAACGGATCCGAGAGGAGGATCGTTCCGCCCGGCGCGAGGTTCGTCTCGAAGATCCGGCGCAGGTGCGGATGCATGGCGTCTCCATAGAGGACGTCCGACCCGAGAATGACGTCGTACGGCTCGCGATCCTCCCACGCCGTCCAGTCGGCGACGCGATGCTCGATGGTGGTGATGGCGTTGCGCTGCGCGTTCTGCTTGCACACGAGCAGCGCGAGCTCTTGTCGGTCGGTCTGCACGACATGCGCCCCGAGCGACGCGGCGACGATCCCGGGAAGCCCGGTGCCGGCCCCGAGCTCGAGGACGCGCTTTCCGCCGATCGAGCGCGAGGCGATGTCGTGCGCGAGCGCGATCGCCGCGGGCCACAGCACGATGCCGTAGGGAACGCGCGGCTCCTCGCGTGCGGGATCGAGGAAGCGCTGCTCGTCCGCGAGGCTGAGGATCGCGCCCGTGTGCAGGATCCTCCACGCGCGTCCTTCGAGACGCAGGTGGTACTCCTCGAGCGAGAGGTCCCCGGCCGTCGTCTTCAGCACGTGCGGGTCGCCGGACGACGTCATCTCGGGCATTCATAGCCCAGACGCCGCCGCGGACGTCCGCGCCGTAGACGTCGGGAGACACTCCGTCCGCTGTGCGATGACCTGCGAGCGTGTCGTTGTCTCTTTGCCGGATCAATCGCGTTCCTGCGGTGGATGCGGCCAAGGCCGGTCATGCTCCTCCAGCAACCGATGAGCTCATCCCGCGCCCTCACCACCGCAGTCCTCTTGATCCCAACCTTCGTCCTCGGCTCCGTGATCGCGTGCGGTAGCGCCGTCGATCGCTCCAACGAGTTCGGTCCTGACGCTGCGTCGGGCGGAACCAGCGGAACCAGCGGAACGAGCGGGAGCAGTGGAACCAGCGGCTTCGGGTCCAGCGGCGCGCCCGGCGATGGCGGCACGTCGGGAGACATGACGTGCGCCGCCGCGGAGGCTCAGACGCAGAAGGCGAAGGTCGACATCATCTTCGTCATCGACGACTCCGGCAGCATGACGGAGGAGATGACTCAGATCCGAACGAACGTGAACACGTTCGCGACGAAGATCGGAACCGTCGGCCTCGACTACACCGTGACGTTCATCGTCAGGCGAGGGACGAACGCGAACCAGAACCAGATCTGCGTTCCGGCTCCGCTCGCAGGCGCCAACTGCGCAGACAACCCGCCGACGTTCCACCACGTCAACCAGGACGTGCAGAGCACCGACTCGTTCCAGCGCATCCTCCAGACGTACGACACGTCGTGGAAGAACTACATCCGCATGGAGGCGACGAAGGTCTTCATCGAGGTGACCGACGACACGTCGAACATGTCGGAGACCGCCTTCGACACTCAGCTCCTTGCAAAGCAGCCCGCCGGGATGTTCGGCACCGCAGCCGACCGCCACTACATCTGGCACAGCATCGTCAGCAAGCCGTTCGCCACGACGCCGCCGTCGAGCTCGATCTGCTCGACCGCCGCGGGACCGAGCGTCCAGTACCAGAACCTCTCGATCCTCACGAAGGGCATCATCGACGAGGTCTGCAAGACCGACTACTCGGGCGTGCTCGACAACATCGCGAAGGGCATCACCGACAAGCTCGGATGCGAGCTCGGCTACCCGTCGACCGCCACGTCCGATCCGACCAAGCTCGCCGTCACGTTCACGCCGAAGGGACAGGCCGCGCAGACCCTCACGCAGGTCACCGACGTGTCGAAGTGCGGGACCATCGCAGACGCCTGGTACTACGACAACGCCGCAAGCCCGACGAAGATCATCCTGTGCCCTTCGATGTGCACGAAAGCGAACGCGGCTACGGACGGCAAGCTGGCAGCGCTCGTCGGCTGCAAGGGCGCACCGCCGAAGTGATCGACGCCTCGCGGTCGTGATCGGCGATGAGCGGGAAGTCCGGCGCGCGCAGGAACGTCGCGAAGCAGGCGCTGCTTCTCGCCGTCGCCACGTTCGTGCTCTCGTCTGCGGCACTTGCCGGCCTGCAGGGCGCGGCAGCGTTCCGTTCGCGCAGCTGTGCCGTGGTCAACTGGGAGCCGAGGGCCGTGCTGCCATGGCTCGTGGTCGCCGCGCTGCCTTGGGTCCTCTACGCGGTCGTCGTGGCGTACGCGATGAAGCGACGGCTTCCTCCGGTGACGCTCGGCGAAGGGCCGTACCGGCAGAGCGTGCTCGACGAGCCCACGCGCGTCGACCGCCCGCGTAGTCATCTCTTCGTACGTGGCCTGCTCGTCGTGCTCGCGCTCGGCGGCGGTCTTGCCGAGGGCAGGCGCTGGTCGTGTCCGTATGCGGTGCCCGCGAGCTGTCGTCCGACGAAGGCGCGCATCGCGATCATGCCCGTGGGGACCGTCGATCCGCGCGTGGTCGCCGAGGTCTCGGCGCATTTCCGTGATTGCTATGGCTTGCCCGTCTCCACCTTGGACGGGCGCCCGTTGCCGTCCGAGGCCTGGAACGCGAAGCGGGAGCAATGGTCCGCCGAGGCGCTGCTCGCGGCCATACCGAGCTGCGAGGATGGCGACCCGCTCTGCGAGTCGGACGCGCTCGTCATCGGTGTGACGAGCGAGGACATCTACACGACGAAGGAGAGCTGGCGCTACGCGTTCACGATGCGCGACTCGGCGCGCCACGTGGCGATCCTCTCCACGTCGCGAATGGGCTCGACGGAGAACGTGCGCAAGATGGTCGCGAAGACGATCGCGCTCGAATACTGCGGTCTCTCGCAGAGCAGCAACGCGAAGAGCGTTCGCTACAACGGCATCCTGGGCCCGGACAATCTCGAAGCCATCGACGAGTCCGTGTGGTGAGGCTTCGTGCCTATGCAACGCTCGTCATGGCGCTCACCGGCGCCGTCGTCGGCGTGCATTGCAAGACTCCGCTCTCGTGCACCCAGGTCGGCTGTTCGACCGTGCCGGTCGTCGAGCTGCGCGTGAAGCTCCCGCCGAGCGAGCTCGCGAGCGACAGCCTTCATCTCTGCCGCAACGAGCTTTGCATCGATGGCATCGTCGGTACCGACCCCCACGCGGAGGAGGCCGCGCACGGAGAGCTCAGGGCGATTTTCTCCGTGGAGGGACAGACCGCGGGCTGGTCGACCGTGAGCATCCGCATCCTTCCCACGGGCGACGCGTATCTCCCCGACGGCGATCGTTACGTCGTCGAGCTGCGAAGCCCCGCGGGCAGTGTCGTCGCATCCTTGGACCGGAACATCATCTACGCGGAGCGTTACGCGCCGAACGGCGAAGCTTGCGGGGGGCACTGCACGTCCGGAACGTTGCGTGGCTACCCCGAGTCGGCGCCGAACCTGACGTGCACGAGCGTGTCTTGCCAGAGCGGCGCGCGATTCGAAGTTCCGATATCGGAGGCGCGTTACTACGAGCTCTTCTCGGGCAGCCTCTACGCGTGTCGCAACGACGTCTGCACGACGAACGCGAATCGACCGATGTATTCCGGGCCGCTCGACTTCTTCGCCGGCGATCTGCAGGGCTTCACCATCGAGACGTCCTTGAAAATGTACGCGTCGACCGGCGTCGCGACGTTGACCTTTCTCGAGGACCCGTCACTCCTCGCAGACGGCGACGTCTATGCGCTCAGGCGAGGGCCGAGCCCGTCGGACGAAACGATTTGGCAGCAGACGGTGACGTCGTACGACGAGCGCTTCCCCAACGGCGCCGCATGCGACGTGCACCCGTGCAGGTCCGTTGGACTGAGCAGCGCCGCGAGCCCTTGAGCCTCAGGATGTGGCCGGGCTCGTGACGGGGCTGTTCTCTCACTTCGTGGTCAGTGCGAAGCAGTCGTTCAGCCCCGCCGAGGTCAGCACGGTGGAGTCGAACGTGCCCATGCCGGCGAAGTCGCCCGCCAGGCCGGCCCAACCCGCGGCAGAGAGAGCGACACCATTTCCGTTGTCGTCGCCGGTGCCGCCGTAGCTCTTGCTCCAGACGTGCGTGCCCATCGTCGTCAGCTTGACGAAGTAGACGTCCGACGCGCCCTTGCTCGTCAGCGTCCCGCCGCCGAGATCGATCGTGGCCTTGTAAGACCCGGTGAGCACGACGTTGCCTGCGCCGTCGACGGCCAGCGGCTTCTCGAAGCCGGGGTAGCTCTGGTCGCTCCCCGCGAGCGCTTTGCTCCAACGGTGCGCCGCGTTGCTGCCCTGCGAGAAAACGAACGCGCTTCCTTGCGTCGTGCTCGTGATGGCGCCCCCCCCGAAGTCGAGCGACCCGTTGAAGTACCCCGTGACGTACAGGTTGTTGGCGGCGTCGAACGCGAGGCCCTCTCCGTCATCGTAACCGGCGCCGCCCCAGCGCTGTGAGCGCACGAAGACGCCCGTCGACGAATAGACGACGAGATACCCGTCGCTACTGCCGCTCGACACGACCGGGCCTCCGCCGAAATCGATGCTGCCGCTCATGCGACCGGTCGCCACCACATTTCCGGTCGAGTCGATGGCCAGATCGAACGCGTCGTCGTCGAGCGGCCCACCGAAGGCCTTGTCGAAGACGGGAGTGCCGTTCGCGTCGAGCGCGAGGATGAAGCCGTCGCTGTTCCCGACGTTGGGGTGAGAGCCCAAACCGAAGTCGACGGCGGCGCTGTAGTGGCCGCCGAGGATGATCGCTCCCGCGGACAACGCGAGCGAGTTGAGCACGTCGCTGCCTGCTCCCCCGAACCGCTTGGCGAGCAAGACGTTGCCAGACCCTGCGTCGAGCTTCACGAAGGCGATGTCGATCGCGCCTGCGCTGACGAGGTCCTGACCGCCGACGTTGATGGTGCCGGTGAAACCGAAACCCAAGAAGACGTTGCCCGCCGGATCGAGTTGGAGCGACGTGCCGGTCGCAAAGGGGCCGACCTGCTTGACCCACAGCAGGTTGCCGTTGGGATCGAGCTTGGCGACGAGGGCGGCGCCTCCACCGCCGTCGAGCGCGCCGCCGTCGACCACGCCTCCGTCGACCGTTCCGATGCCGAGCTGGCCGCTGAAATGTCCGGAGACGTAAGCGTTGCCCGAGCCGTCGAACACGATGGCGTCCGCCCGGTCGAAGGCCGTGCCGCCGAAGCCCGTGGTCCATGCGGTCTGTGTGGGCGCAACGGAGGCGTCGGATGCGTCGCTCGCGTCAGGGCTCGCATCGATGGTGCTCGTGTCGGCGGTCGCGTCGAAACCTCCGTTCGAGCTGTCGGTGCCGGAGCTGTCAGGGCCGGAGGGCGCGGCCGGTGCGCTCGCCGGGTCGTCGCCTGAGCACGCAGCGAGCGCGCCGCCGCAGAGTCCCGAAGCAACGAGAATGGAAAACGCGAGACGGTACGACGCATTGCGCATGTACGAGAGCTAACACGCCCTCCGAAGGTCCAATCTGAGCGTTTCGTTAGCTTTCGTTGCCGTGAACCCCGCGGGGCTCGTCCCGAGCTTGCCGGACGACGCGAAGGGTGACGACCCGTGCTGCGCGGAGCGCGCTGGCGTGATGGATATCCGTCGACGTACTCTCTCGTGTGGGCTCGTCCGCCTCGCGACTCGAAAGGTTGGCCATGCGATCTTGGCTTTGGCTCGTGTTGGTCACCGCGTGCGGTTCGTCGTCCGGCTCCGGCTCGCTCCCCGATGCTTCGACGGAGGGCGGCATCGTCACGGACGGCGGCGCCTGTCCGTCGCCGGCGTCGCTCTCAGCCGGCGTCGATCACGCGTGCGCGACGATGTCCGACGGGACCGTCATTTGCTGGGGCGATGAGGCGGGAGGCCCGACGTTACCGTCACCGACCCGCGTTGCCGATCTCACGAACGTCGACAAGGTCGCTGCCGGCGGCGACTTCAACTGCGCGCGTCGCACCGATGGATCGGTCGCGTGCTGGGGGCGTAATCTCAAAGGTCAGCTCGGCAACGGAACGACCAAAGACAGCGCGAAGCCCGTGGCGGTCACCGGTCTATCGGATGCGCAGCAACTCGTCGCCGGACACCGGCATGCGTGTGCGATTCGCGCAGATCGCACGGCGGTGTGCTGGGGGGACAACGATTACGGCAAGCTCGGCGACGGAACGAAGACGAGTCGCAACGTGCCGACGCCCGTGGTCGGCCTCACGGACGTCGCGGAGCTCGCGGCCAGTGAGGACGACACCTGCGCGGCGACCCGCAGCGGGAAGGTCTACTGCTGGGGCGCCAACGCGCACGGCGAGAACGGGGACGGCACGACCGAGGCACACTCGCAGCCCGTCGAGGTCGTCGGACTGACGGGCGCCCTCCACATCACCGCCGGCGGAATGAGTCAGTACGACTACGCGTGCGCCATCCTCGGCGGCGGCAACGTATCGTGCTGGGGATCGAATTTCTTCGGACAGCTCGGTGACGGCACGAAGACCGATCGGCATGAGCCGACCCCGATGACGGTAACCGCTCCTGGCGCCATCGCCGCCGGCGGTGCACGCACCTGCCTGCTCACGTCTCTCGGACAATTCGGCGACGACGGGACCGTCCAGTGCGTCGGCACGGCTCCGCTCGGTGACGGCACGAACACGAGCTCGAACGTGCTCGTCACGATTCCGAACCTCCAAGCAGGGGCGGTGGTGACGAACGAAGACTTCGCATGCGTGCTCACGAGGGGCCACGGCCTGTATTGCTGGGGCAACAGCGGCGGAGCGCCCGCCCCGGGCACGCTCTCGCCAACGGCGGTGTCGCTCTGCAACGGCGTGAGGTGAGCGTACGCTCGAGGCCGTGCCGACCACTACGGCCTATCGCGACCGCAAGGATGAAGCGCCGCGCTCGACGGACGTCGAGACGGCGTCGATCCACGATCTCCTCGCGCGCATCAAGCGCGTTCGCCGGCGCGTCGCGCTCCCTGCGTTGATCGCCTCGGCGATCCTCGCGTGGCTCGGCGGGACGTTGCACGTGACGGGACACTGGTCGCTCTTCGGTCGATTGCCCGACGGCGGCTACTACGTGAGCACGGCGACGATGATCCTCGCCGCAGCGCTCTCGGCTGCGCCGGTCGCTTCACTCGGCGCGGCACTCTATCTCGCGATGCGCGCGCGCATGCGCGAAGCGTGGCTCGACGAGTATCGCCGCAAAGCGGTCTCCGACGAATGGCCGGAGCGCGAAGAGTGGCTCCGCCGTACGTCGCGTCGATTCGGCTAGTCGTGTTGTGACTTTGATCCCGCGCGGGCTTCGTCGTGGGTTGGCGCTCCTTGCCACGCGTCGAATGGTCATCGAGCTCGAGCGCGGCGGAGTCAGCTCCGCACTCTGTTCGTACAAACTGCGCTGCGCGTGCAGCGAATGAAGAGCGTGGGTGCCTCGCGCCTCGAGGCGTGGAGCGATGCGGGGGACGACCGTCGGACGAAGAAGATCGCCGTCGTCGCGCTCGCGCTACTACTAGCCACCGTCCTGTTCGCCATCCTTCGCGACGGCACCGAGCTCGAGCTCGCAGTCGCGCCCAGCTCATCGCCCGACGATCTCGTCCTCGCTCGTACTCACACTTCTTCTTGGATTCGCTTGTCTGCGGTTGATGCCGAGCACGCACGTGCAAGGCGTGGTTCGCACGTTGGTCGGGCCAGCGCGTACTTTCGTCTGGCAGCAGTTGAGGCCGTTTCGTTGAAAGCGCCGCCGCCCTCCGAATCCCGCCATCCACCCGCGACTTCGCTCGCGACCAAGAGCGCGAACAGATGGCTAACGAACCTCGCCGTCGAGTCGTGCGCGACCGGCCGAAACAAGACGCGCGACAAAAAATAGAAAATAGGGAGAGAGACTCTTGACCTGACAGGCCGCTTCACAGATGGCGAAAGTCAGGTCAGGGCCGCGATCGCCTCGCGCAGCAGGTCCCGCACGTCGAGCTCGTCGCCGTTCGCGACGCGACGCTGCGAGACGTGATCCAGCGCTCGACGCGCATCGGTCTTGCTGAAGCCCATGTTGTGCAGCCCGCGCAGCGCGAGCTCGATGACGTGCGGCGAAGAAGGAGGCGAAGGCGAAGGCGAAGGCGGAGGCGAAGGCGGAGGCGAAGGCGGAGGCGAAGGCGGAGGCGAAGGCGGAGGCGGCGACAGGGCCGGTAG
>JAXDMI010001149.1:0-4265 GCA_034666145.1 Myxococcales bacterium
TGCCCTCCTCCTCGAACGCCTTCAGCGCCTCCACCAGCGCCTCGATCGACTCGAGGTCGAGGTGGTTCGTCGGCTCGTCGAGCACGAGGACGTTCGGCTTCTCGACCATGATGCGACAGAACACGAGCCGCGCCGCCTCGCCTCCGGAGAGCGCGCCCACCTTCTTCTGCACGTCGTCGCCCGAGAAGAGAACGCGACCCAGCGCGCCGCGCACGAAGGCGGTCTCCGCCTTCGGCACCGCGTTCCAGATCACGTCGAGCGGCGTGGCCTTGGGATCGACGAGCGCCTCGTGATGATCCTGCGCGAAGTAGCCGACACGCGTCTCGTGGCCCCACTTCACGGTTCCGGCATCGGCCTCGAGGTTGTCCGTGGCGATCTTGAGGAGCGTCGACTTGCCGAGCCCGTTCGGGCCCAGGATCGCGACGCGCTCGCCGCGCCGCACGATCAGCGACACGTCGACGAGCACCTTCTTGTCGCCGTACGCCTTCGACACGTGGGAGATCTCGAGGACGTCGCGTCCGCTCTTCCGCTCCGGCGTGAAGAGGAACTGCGGCGCACGGCGTGATGTCGACTCGAGCTCCTCGACCTCGATCTTCTCGATTTGCTTGAGGCGGCTCTGCGCCTGACGCGCCTTCGTGGCCGACGCGCCGAAGCGGGCCACCCACGCCTTCTTCTCCGCGATGATGGCTTCGGCGCGACCGATCTCGGCCTCTTTGCGCTCACGGATCGCCGCTTTTTCCTTGGCGAAATGCGTGTAGTTTCCCGGATAGACCGTGATGGTGCCGTAGTCGACGTCGAGGATGTGCGACGCCACGTTGTCCAGGAAGCGCTGGTCGTGGGAGATGACGAGGGCGCAGCCCTGATACGCCGCGAGGAACTTCTCGAGCCAGCGGATGGAGAGGATGTCGAGGTGGTTCGTGGGCTCGTCGAGGAGCAGCACGTCAGGACCACCGAGGAGCACCTGCGCGAGGAGCACGCGCAGCTTGAAGCCGCCGGAGAGCGTGGCGAGCGGTTGCCGATGCAACGGCACTGGGATGCCGAGGCCCTCGAGGATCGCGCTCGCGCGCGCCTCGAGCGTGTAGCCGTCGTGCGCGCCGATGCGATCCTCCAGCTCGACGAGCCGCGCGGCATCGGCGGTGTCGCCCGAGGCCTTCGCGACGAGCGCGCGCTGCTCCTCCATCGCGCCCATCACCAGCTCGTCGCCGGCCATCGCGACGTCGAGGATCATGTCCTCGTCGCGCATGAAGCGATCCTGACGGAGGACGCCGATGCGCGCGCCCTTGTCGATGGCGACGGTGCCCTCGGACGCCGGCTCGTCGCCCGAGACGATCTCGAGGAACGTGGTCTTGCCGGAGCCGTTCGCGCCCACGAGGCCATAGCGCGAGCCGCGCACCAGCTTCAGCGAGACGCCCTCGAAGAGCGTGCGCGCGCCGTAGGACTTGCCGAGGTCGGTGATGCCGATCATCGCGTTCTCAGCTCTCCGCGGCCGGCGTCAGGAGCGACGTCACGGTGAGCGTCGCCTCGATGGTCTCGCCGCCGATGGCGACGTAGAGCTGACCGTCGTTGCGCGTCAGCTCGAGCTTCGTGTTGCGCTCCATCTTGGAGACGACGGCATCGAGGAATTTCGGCTCGAAGCGCCAGACCTCGATGGCATCGACCTTGTGGATGGCCTTCGTGGCCGCCTCCTTGCGGAGCTGCCACATCTCGGCATGCGTGAAGATGGCGACGCGCCGCGCGGCCTTCGAGGCCTTGTGCAGGCGCTCCGCCGAGGGCGCACCGATGTCGATCCACGCCAGCAAGATGCCCGTCGGATCCTTGATGGTGATCGGCGCCTCGTCGGTCGACGAGAGCCCGCCCTTGCTGAACGCGATGCCCTCCTCGTACGACAGGCAGTACGCGAGCGTGCGCGTCAGCATGTAGCGCATCGACTCCGAGGGATGCTGCGCCACGCGGAGGTCGAGCGCCTCGTACACGCCGCGATCGACGTCCGAGAGCGCCACCTCGATGTGGTGCATGGTGGCGGTCTGCGCCATCAGGCCTTCTCCGCCGTGGCGCCGCTCGTGTCGCCGCTCGCGAGGCCGTCGTAGAACTCGTTCGTGAGCTTCTCGAAGAACGCCTGCGCGACGGGGCTCTGCATCACGCGCTGCACGTGCGGCCAGAGGAGATTCGCCCAGGCCTCGAGCTCAGGCTCGGCGGTGGCGCCCGCTGCCTTCAGCCAATCGCCGAAGGTCGCGTCGCCCTGGTCCTTCAAGAACAGCTCGATGCCCTCGCGAATGCGCTTGCGTGGCTCTTCGCGGCGCAGCGTCTCGAGGACGATGTTCTCGGTGGCGATCTCCGCCTTCTTCGAAGCGCTGTCGTCGACGCCGGCGAGCAGCTCCTTCAGCGATTGCGCGTAGAGGAACGAGACCACGTTCTTCCGCAGCTCGATCGACTTGGGATCGCCGCCCTTGTCGACGAAGAAGTCGGCGAGCTTGCCCTTGGCCTTGCGCGAGAAGCCGAGCAGGAATTTCCGGATCTCGGGATCGAGCCGCTTGTCGAACTCGCCGCGCATCGCGCCCATCGACTTGAGGATGGTGCCGCCGCCGATCGGCAACTTCTTCAGCAGCGCGGGCAATCCCCAGTCGGCGAAGAACGGATTGACCGTCTCGTTGAACTCCTTGAGGCCGTCGTAGAGCGTGTCGCGGATGGCCTCCTCGATCGCTTCTTGATCGAAGATGTTCCGCACGAGGCGCTCGGGCACGAGGTCGTGTCGTTCGAGGAGATCGTCGATGGCGAGCCGCGCTTGCGCGGGCACGTAGTCGCCGAGACGTCCGTCGTCCTTCTTCATCGAGGCGAGCACGCGGCGATGGATGTCGCGCGAGGCCGGAGCGAAGAGCGCCTTCACGCTCTCGGCGGTGAGCGCCTTCGTGACGCCGTCGGTGAGCGCGACCGGATCGACGACGTCGCGAACGCGGAGCCCGAGCGCCCACGCGTACCCGTCGCGAAAGGCGCGGACCCAGTCCTCCCGTGCCGCATCGGAGCCGAGCCGCGCGAGGAGGAACGCGACATGCTTCTTCTTCAGCGCCTCGAGGACCTCCGGGGGGAGGGCGATGGCCGCGAGAGCAAGATCAGTCATTTACGTGCGACGAGATAGCACGGCACGGCCTTTTCCACGAAACCCCACTCCGCTTCACGGCGTATCGTGAGCCATGAACGCTCGCCTGCTCGGTCCCGCGCTCCTCGTGCTCGCTGCCTGTCGGTCCGTCGGTACGGCTTCCGAGGCGAAGCCCGACAAGGCTTCGGGGACTAGCACAGCCGCCGCGACGCGTCGCTCCGTCGGCACCGACCCCGGCAAGGTGGGCGCCGGCACGCCGCTCGAGGCACGTCCCGGCAACGAGCTCGCCGCGTTCGCGGGCGGATGCTTCTGGGGTGTCGAGGACAACTTCCGTCAGGTGCCGGGCGTCGTCGCCACCGCCGTCGGTTACACGGGCGGCAAGACGCAGAGCCCGACGTACGAGACCGTGTCCGGTCACGGCACGGGTCACGCCGAAGCCGTGCTCGTCGAGTACGACCCGACGAAGATCACGTACGAGCAGCTCGTCGTCGTGTTCTTCAAGAACCACGATCCGACGACGATGAACCGCCAGGGCCCCGACGTCGGCTCGAACTACCGCAGCGCGGTCTTCACGTTCAACGACAAGCAGGCGGAGATCG
This sequence comes from Myxococcales bacterium, assembly GCA_034666145.1. Classification (GTDB taxonomy): domain Bacteria; phylum Myxococcota_A; class Polyangia; order Polyangiales; family Polyangiaceae; genus Labilithrix. The sequence goes on from JAXDMI010001149.1 coordinate 3,694, forward strand.
TGACGAAGGTCATGGCGGCCGAAGAGAAGGAGCGGAAGGAGAAGGTGGTGACGATCGTCAGCCCCATCGCTCAGTTCTGGAAGGCCGAGGAGTACCACCAGCAGTACGACGAGAAGACGGGCACGCACTCGTGTCCGCTCCCCAAGGGGTTGCCGAAGAGCACGTGAGGAGCGTGTGAGCTCGTCGCGCGGTCGAGCGGTCGGCGGTCGCGCGTCGTCGGTGGCGCGTCGTCGGTCGGCGTCGTCGGTGGCGCGTCGTCGGTCGCGCATGTTCCTGACGAATCGCACTCGTCTGTCACGTTGATCACCGTAGGCCGCACGCTGGCAGCGGTCGGCGTGCACATCTGAGGTCCTCGACGCCCGCTCGCTTGCCTCGGTACCCTTGAGCAGCGCTCGCGGGCTTCGTCTCTTCTTCGAACCGCCGCGCGGCGCAGGACGCGCCTCGACACCTCCACAGAGAGTGTCGAGGTGCGCGTGCCGTGCCGGGCGGCGCATCTCTCTGTCTTCTGCGCGTCGACGGCCCTTCGACTTCGCGCGCCCACCCGCGTGCGCGTGCGCCCGCCTGCTGCCCTG
>JAXDMI010001150.1:0-4293 GCA_034666145.1 Myxococcales bacterium
GAAAAACGGGGGTTCTCGATGTGGTGCGCCGAGTACGTGATGGTCGGGAGGAAGCCGCGGACCTTCTTGTGCTCGCCGCCGGCGCCCGGGTTGAAGAGCGTGCAGCCCTCGCGAATCGCCTGCTCCACGCCGTGGTAGTAGCAAACGTTGAAGTGCAAGAAGGGCATGTCGACGTGCGTGCCCCAATAGCGGCCGTAGATGATGCCGTCCTTCTTCACGTTGAACGCGCTCGCGACGACCTCGCCGTCCTTGCGCGCCACCACCCATGAGAGGCGATCGCGGAAGCGCTCCACGAGCAGCTCGAAGAATCGCTTCTTCATGTAGCGACGCCCGTAGAAGTACTTGTCTACCGTCGTCGTGTAGAGCGCATACATCGTGTCGGCCATCGCCGGCGTGTATTCCTCGGGACGAAGCGTCGCGATCTCCACGGCATCCATCGCCGGCTGCTTGCGCTCGCGCCGGAGCTGCGTGCGCTTCTTCGTCGGGAGCGTGGTGAGGAAGTCCTCGTAGTCCTTGAACGGCTCCGTCGTCGCCCCGCCGGCGCCGTCCGAGCCGCGGTTCGACCAGTGGTACTGGACCCCGTGGCGCACCATGAAGCCGGACTCGCCCCACACGCGTGCTTCCTCCTCACGCGGAAAGAGCACGTGTGCGCTCGAGAGCTCGAGCTCCTTCACCAGCGTCCGCAGCGCCTGCGCGAACACCGCGATGGTCTCGCGGCGATCACGCTTCGGATGAACGAGCACGCGATCGCCCGTCGCCGGCGTGAAGGGGACCGCCAGCACGAGCTTCGGGTAGTACTCGACGCCCATGCGGTTCGCGAGATCCGCCCAGCTCCAGTCGAAGACGAACTCGCCCTCGCTGTTCATCTTCACGTACGCGGGCGCGGCCGCGATCAGCTCCTCGCCGTGCGAAGTCTGCGAGGTCTCATAGAGCGCGAGATGGCGCGGGATCCATCCCGATGCCTCGCCGACGCACTTCGCCTCCTCGAGGCAGTCGAGCCACGTGTGCTCGACGAACGGCGAGCTGCCCTCCCGCAAGAGCGCATCCCAGGACTCCCGCGGGATGTCCTTGATGCGTCGGACGACGCGGAGCTCCAGCGTCAGGCGACGTCCTTCCGGACGAGCGTGAACCACGCGTCCATGGACTTGCCTTTGCGGGTGGCGCGGCCGATCGACACGTGCGTAGACACCTTCCGCATGTAGTCGATCATGTTGCCGTACACGAGGCTGCCGATGCCACTGTTGTTGTCGCGAATCTCCGGCCAGCTTGCGGGCTTGCTCTTCGGGAGCTTCGTGTAGTCGATGGCGAGCTCGCCGGCGTGCTCGGCGTCGCCCGCGTCTGGCTCGCGCACCACGAAGTAGCCGGGGCCGGTGAGGGGATTCGTCGACGCGTGGTTGTAGCCCGCCATCTTCACCTCCTCGCCCTCGGGAAGACGACAGAAGCGCTTCTGCGAGTTGCTGAAGAGCGGAAGCGTGTTGTGGAGATCATGGATGACCTCGACGAGCGTTCCCGTGCTGGGCGGAACGAGGAAGTCCATGTCGATGGAACGTCCCTTCACCGCTTCGTAAATCGAAGCCTGGTACTTCTTGTTCCACGTGCGCGTGGTGTGCACACGACCCTCGTGGCCGAGGCCGTCGAGCACCTCTTCGAGGCGCAGGAGATCGATGGAGGGCTCGAGGAGAACGCTGACGTCCATGGGGCGAGTTTTTAGCACGGAACCGGACAATTTGGCCCGGGGCGCGGGTGACTGATTCGATGCTCGGTCATGGCGATCCGTCTCTCCTTCTGTGCCCTCGGTGTCCTCACTCTCGCCCTCGTCGCCGGCTGCGATTCGCCTGGATTGTCGCGGAAAGCGAAGGCTCCCGTCGCGCCCGGACCAGCTCCGGCCATCGGCCAGACCATGACCACCAGCGGTCCGCTCCCCGACAAGGACGGACGCACGACCTCGCCCGGTCCCACCGTCGACACGGTCGGGCTCAGCGTCTCGAATGCCATCGCGAAGGCGTGCGGCATCGGCGGGTCTGGGCGGGCTGATGGCCAACCGGTGGCCCCCAGCTTCGAATACGACTCGGCCGCGCTCGCCGAAGAAGATCGCGTCCTCCTCGGACAGGTCGCGAAGTGCCTGACCGAGGGCGCGCTCAAGGGACGCAACGTCAACCTCGTCGGTCGCGCCGATCCGCGCGGTGAGCCCGAGTACAACATGACGCTCGGCGGTAGCCGCGCCGACACGGTGAAGCGCTACATGGTCGACCTCGGCGTCGGTCGCGAGCACATGCTCGGCACCTCGCGCGGCGAGATGGACGCGACCGGCACGAACGAGCCGGGCTGGGCGCACGACCGTCGCGTCGACGTCGAGCTCGCGAACTGAACGAAGCGCGCTAGGCTTCCGCGCGGTGGAGACCGCCGGAAGCTTGCCGCGCGACTTCTACGCGCGCGATGCGCTCGTGGTGGCGCGCGCCCTCATTGGCACGCACCTCGTGCACGGCGACCGCGTCGCGCGCATCGTCGAGACCGAGGCCTATCGCGGACCGAAGGACCTCGCGTGCCATGCGCGCGTCGGGATCACGAATCGGACGCGCACGCTCTACGGACCGGCCGGGCACGCGTACGTGTTCCTCATCTACGGAATGCACGACTGCTTCAACGTCGTGTGCTTCGGGGAGGGGAAGGGCCACGCGGTGCTCGTGCGCGGCGTCGAGCCGGTGAGCGGCATGCCCGAAGGGGTGCGCAGTGATGGGCCGGGTCGCCTCGCGCGCGCGCTCGGCATCACGCGGAAGGACAACGCCGTCGATCTGGTCGAGTCGCCGCATCTCTTCATCGCGCCGCGCGCCAAGCGCCCCGCCATCCTCGCGTCGGCGCGTGTCGGCGTCGCGTATGCCGGCGCGATCGCCGAGGCGCCGTGGCGGTTCTATGACGCCTCGAGCAAGCACGTGTCGCGACCGTCAGCGAGGACCATCGGCCTCGGCTTGCTCGCCCCCGAGCTCGCGTCGAAGACGAAGCGCGCTCAGTAGCCCGGACTCGTCTTTCCCTTGCAGGGAAGACCGCCGCCTTCGATGACCGTCTTCACGTCGGCGAAGCGCTCGTTCGGGATCGGTACGGACAAGTTGTATTGTACAACCTTCCACGCACCCTGCGCATCGCGGAGGAGCGCCCCCGAGCCGCGCGCGGGACCGAGGTTGGGCGTCGCGAGATCCTCGTCGAACCAGGCGACGTCGCCGCGCACCGAGAGATCGCGACGCGTCGCGCGGAACGACCACGCCTTGCCGCTCGCGAAGCGCGGATGCGCGTACGCGCGGAACTGCGGCACCGTCCAGCGCTCCTTGCCGTCGGTGCCGAGGAACACGCCGCCCTCCGCAAACAGGCCAAAATAAGCCGCTTCGTCGGCAGCGGCGGCGGCCGCGTGAAAACGGTCGAGCGTGGCGGAGGCCTTCATCATGTCGTCGGTCATCGCCGAGCTCGGAACGTCGACGGCGCCGGCGGCGGTGAGCGGCGTCGCGGCGGGCATGCTCACGACGAGCGCGGTGGGCGCAGGCGCCGCGACGATCGCCTGCGGACATTTCGGCGCGCCACCACAGCCGGAGACCATGACGGCAGCGAGAAGGACGATCGCCGATGCGATCGATGAAGTACGCGCGCTCATCTCGTCTTCGTACCAGACGGCGAACCGCTCAGGGCGCTGCGAAGATGACCGCGCGAACGTTCGTGACGGGTGCGCCGGCCTCCGCGCTCTCGACGACGAGATGGAGCGCTTCGCCCTTCCTCGCGCACACCGGGCCGCGCGGGGCCACCATTCCCGATGCGCCGGTGGTGGTCTCACCGCGCGCCGCTCCGCTCTGGTCGGCGAACCAGGCACGCACCGGCGCCGTCGCCGCGAACGTCGCGCGCAGGCACACGTCGCGATCGGCGCGCACGTCGGGTGAGCGCGGCGCCGCGTGGTCGACGCGCAGCGCTTCCCGCATCAACGGCGCGTCGGTCGGGCCGCGGGCCGCGAGCGCATCGAGCGACGGGAGCGTATCGAGCGCGCCGTCGCCGGCGCCTGCATCGAGCGCGCTCACGACAGGACGCGCCGGCATCGTCGTGGCGGCAGGCGATGCGCCGCACGCCGCGCCGGCTGCTGCGAGAGAGACGAGAGCGAGGGCCGCGACCGACCTCACACGCTCACGCGCGGGGCTGGGCCGCCATGTCGCGCGAGCTGCGGTTGTCCTCGCGGACGTCGTGCGTGCCGCGCGCAGCCTGCGCGTCGGCCTGGTCCACCGCGTCCATGCGGCACGAGCCCTGGAACTCGACGCCGCG
>JAXDMI010001151.1:0-6338 GCA_034666145.1 Myxococcales bacterium
TACGCTTCGACGGTGGTGGGTGTCGGACTGACGCAGGAGGTCTTCGAGTTTGGACGGATCGCCGCGCAGTCTGCCGCGGCGGATGCCCTGATCGAGGTAGGGAAGCACGACGCAGACGCCGTGCGCCTGGACATCGAGCTCGGTGTCGAAGAAGCCTTCTTCGCGGTGCAGGCCGCAAAGGCGGTCCTCCAGGCCTCCGAAGGGGCGCTCGAGCGCGCCCGTGCCCATCGTGATCTCGCGCAAGCCGGTGTCGGCTCGGGCCTCCGGTCGCCCATCGAGCTCACGCGCGCCGAGGCGGACCTGCAACGCTTCGACATCGGTCGGATCCGTGCGCGGGGCGGCGTCACCGTTTCGCAGAGCGTGCTGGCCGCTGCCATCGGGTCCTCGGAGCTCTCCCTCGACGCGGCGGCCGCAGGACCGACGATCGCGGACATGCCGGCGCTCGCTAATGCCATCCAGCAGGCCAGCGCGCGCGACCCGCGCCTCATGCAGACGCTCGCCCAGCTGAAGGCGCAGGAGCAGCAGAGCCGAGCGGTGGGCGCCGAGCTGAGGCCCGACGTGTTCCTCACGGGAACCCTCTCGGGTCGCGCCGGAGGCGCTGCGCCGACCAACGGCGATCGTGCGGACTACTCCGGGCTCTTGCCGTCGGTACCGAACTGGGACGCCGGCCTGATCCTGAGCTGGCCGCTCTTCGACGGCACCATCACAGCACGACGCGACGCCTCGCGCGCACAAGAACAGGTGCGCCGCGACGAGATCGACGCCGCGCGGCAGTTCGTCGTGGCGAACGTCCAGCAAGCCTACGTCCACGTCGAGGTCGCGCGAGCGACGCTGCCCGGACTGCGGCGCGCGGTGGAAGCCGCGCTGGCGAACTACGCGCAGGCCGATGCCCGCTTCAAGGCGGGCCTGGGCACGAGCGTCGAGCTCGCAGACGCCGAAGGGCTGCGCGCGCGCAGCGAGATCGATCTCGCCATCGGCGCATTCGAGCTGGTCAGAGCACGTGCGATGTTCGGTCGCGCCATCGCAGAAGGACTTTGAGGCGGGCCGAGTCCCTCGACGAAGCTCACGCATGACGGCGTGACCGCGCGCGCGAATCTTGCTCGAGAAAGCGTGCGCAGAGCGAGGTGTCCGCGATGGCCGCGAAGGTTCACGGAGGAGACGCGACGGCGCGAGAACACGTCGCGCCGACGCAGACACGCGGCAAGCTCCGCCACGTCATCCTCGCGATTGCCATGGGGACGTTCGTGCTCGCGGTGGTCGGAGCGTTGCTCGTCTACCACGCCGATCACAAGGTGAATCACGTGGCGCTCGGAGCCGCACCGCGTCCCGTGAGCGTCGTCGAGGCGACGCCGGCCTCCTATCGCGACAGTCGCTCGTACGTCGGTGCGGTCGAGTCATGGGTCGAGGCGAGCATCGGGCCGCAGTACATCTCGGCCTACGTGAAGACGGTGGTGGTGCGCCCCGGCGACGCGGTCAAGGAGGGCCAGCTGCTCGCAACGCTCGACTGCTCGAACCCGACCGCCGCGAGCCGCGCGACGGAGATGCAGGCCCAGGGCATCAGCGAGCGGCAGCGAGCGACGGCGCACGAGGCCGCGCGCCAGGCGGCGATGCTCGACGGCGGCTTCATCGCGCCGAACGACGTCGAGCTGAAGACCGCGCAGAGCTCCGCCGAACGCGCTCAGCTTCTCGAGACGAGAGCGCGCCTGACCGCCGCCACTCTCGACGTGCACGATTGCGCGTTGCGCGCGCCGTTCGACGGGGAGATCGCCGCGCGGACCACCGACCCTGGCGCGTTCATTCGTCCCGGGACCACCATCGTCTCCGTCGTCGACCGCACGACCGTCCGCGTCGTCGTCGACGCTCCGGAGAAGGACTTCGAAGCGGCGCAGGTCGATACCCCGGTCAACGTCCACATGCTCTCGACCGGAGCGGAGGCCGCGGCAGTGGTGTCGCGACGCGCACCGAAGGCCGATCCGACGACGCGGACAGTCCACATCGAGATCGACATCGCCGATCCGCGCCGACAGTTCCCCACCGGAACGACGGCGCTGGTTCGACTCGACGTCGGCAAGCCCGTCGCCGCGACGGTGATACCGCTCTCTGCCGCCACGCAGCAGGAAGGGAAAGCCAAGTTCTTCGTCGTCGACAAGGGGGTCGCGCATCTCCGCGATCTTCCGGTCGTCGGCGAACGTGGAGGTGGGCTCTACTTCGACCCCAACGTCCTTCCTCCCGGCACGCAGGTCGTCAGCGAAGGTCGCGCGCTCCTTTCGGACGGCGACCCGGTGAACGCGAAGGTCGTGCCTTCGGAGCCGACGGCGACCGATGCCGGCGCAGGGACGGGCCCTGACGCGGGGAGCCCGCAGTGACGCAGCTCTCGCTGCGCAATCCGCTCGCGAGCCTGATGCTCGGCATCGCCATGCTCGTCTTCGCATGGGTGGTGACGCCACGAATGGCCATCGACACGTTCCCCGATCTCACGCCCCCGGTGCTCGTCGTCGGCACGCTCGCGCCGGGTCTCGCCGCGAAGGACGTCGAGAAGACCCTCACGTGGCGCATCGAGAAATACGTGAGCGCGACGCCCGGGGTCGAGCACGTCCAGAGCGTGTCGCGGAACAACCTCTCCATCGCCTACGTCTGGATGAACTGGGGCACCGACCTCAACGCGGCGCAGACGCTGGTGCAGCAGCAGGTCCAGTTCGCGATGTCGGCGGTTCCCAAGTCGCTCGGAGTGATTCCGCCCTTCGTTCTCCAGTTCGATCCGACGAACGCGCCGGTCCTCCAGGTCACGGTCTCCGGCGGCGGGCTCACCGGACCGCAGCTCTACGACTACGCGCTCAACAACATCGAGCCGCTGCTGGAGGCTATCCCCGGGGTCGCCAGCGCATCGCCCAACGGCGGTCGCGAGCGCCAGATCAACGTGATCGTCGACCGCGCGGCGGCGCAGTCGAGGGGGGTGACCACGGAGGACGTCGCGGCGGCGGTCGCTCAGTCCAACGCGCTCCTTCCGTCGGGCGAGTTCATCGCGCATACGTTCGACGCGAACGTCTACACCGACGCCGTCCCGAGGCGCGTTCGGACGATTGGCGACGCAACGGTGAAGGTCGTCGACGGCCACCCCGTCTTCATCCGTGACGTCGCGCACGTGGAAGACGGGGGCGCGGCTCCGACGCAGGCGGTCTCGGTCAACGGTGAAGAGGCGGTCTACTTGAACGTCTTGCGTGTCCCCGGCGGCAACACCCTGAAGATCGTCGACGCGGCGAAGAAGGTGGTCGCAGGGCTGTCGAGCCTTCCTCCGGGCATGGTCGTGAAGCCGGTCTTCGACGAGTCGACGTTCGTGAAGACGTCGTACTCGGGCCTGAAGCGCGAGGTCGGGCAGGCCCTGGTGCTCATCGCCCTCGTCATTCTCGTCTTCCTGCAGAGCGTCCGCGGAACGATCATCGTTGCCGTCGCGATTCCGCTCTCGTTCGCGGTCACCCTCATCGTCCTCTACGCCAGCGGTCAGACGCTCAACTCGTTCACGCTGGGCGGGCTCACCCTGGCGATGGGACGTCTCGTCGACGATGCCGTGGTCGTGCTCGAGTCGATCCACCGGCACCAGCGCAAGGGAATGAGCCGCTACCGCGCCGCGCTCGAAGGCACGAACGCCGTGGCGCTCCCCGTCCTCGCGTCCACGCTGACGACGATCGCCGTGCTCCTCCCGGTTCTTCTGCTGGCCGGGCTCGCGAAGAAGCTCTTCGCCCCCCTCGCGCTCACCGTCGCCGTGGCGATGATCGCCTCCTACGGCATCAGCATGTTCGTAACGCCCGTCGCGTGCCGCTATTTCCTGAGCGAGAAGGAGCCGCGCGGGCTCGGCAAGAAGGTCGGCGAGAGGATCGAGCGGCTCGCCGACGGGTACTCGCGCCTCCTCCGCCGCGCGCTCGGCGCACGCGCGTGGATCATCGCGGCGTGCGTGCTCTTGACGATCGGCGCAGGCCTGGCGGCCACCCATCTTCCGAGCACGTTCTTCCCCGAGATCGACGAGTCGATGGAGCGCGTCTACGTGCGCTTCGCTCCAGGCACCTCGCTCGACGACGCGTCGCGGAAGATCCAAGGCATGGCCAAGATGCTCCACGACGAGCTCCCCAAAGGGGAGGTCGACCTCGTGCTCACGAACAACGGGTCGCCTGGAAATGCTCGGAGCGCGATGACGAGCCCCAACGACGGCCCGCACATGGGATTCATCCGCGTTGCACTCGTCGACCAGGAGCACCGCAAGCAGAGCCAGCGAGAGATCGCCGACATGATGCGGCGCCTCCTGGAGGAGCACTACCCGGGCGTCGAGTTTCTCCAGTGGCCCGGGGGCCTCGTGGCCAGCGTCTTCTCGAATGGCTACGTCGCCCCGATCGCTCTCGAGGTCCAGAACGACAATCTTCAGGTCCTCGAGGACCAGGGCAAGGCCATCGCGGCGGTCGCGCGGACGGTGGGTGGCGTCTGCGACGTCCGCGTGCAGCTGCAGACGGAGTACCCGGAGATCCACGTCGATACCATCCGCGAGCAGGCCTCGTTCGTCGACGTCACGGCTCGCCAGGCCGCGCAGGTGACGCTCGACGCCACGCTGGGCAACATCAACTTGCCCAGCGTTTGGATCGATCCGACCAACGGCCAGGCCTACTACGTCGTGACGTACTACGACCAACACGACGTCTCCGACATGAACGCGCTCGGACAGCTTCCGGCGCGCATATCCCGCGACGGGAGGCCGGTCGCGCAGGGGACCTACGCGAACCTCACGCGCGCGTCGGGGCCGATTGCCATCGAGCGCGATCACATGGCGAGGGTCACGGAGATCTACATGGGGACGGAGGGGCGCGACGTGGGAAGCGCCGCGAAGGAGCTGGAAGACAAGCTCGCCACGGATCCGAGCACCGCGCACATCAAATGGCGATACGTCGGCGAGATGGAGCTGATGCGGACGACGTTCTCCGGTCTCGGTCTGGCAGTCGTCCTCGCCGTGATGGTCGTCTTCATGGTGATGACCATTCAGTTCAAGTCGCTGCGACTGCCGTTCGTCATGCTGTTCACGATCCCCGTGTGTCTCGTCGGGATCACGCTCGCTCTGCTGGCAGCAGGGCAAGGGTTCTCGGTGACCGCGCTCATGGGCATCCTCATGGTGATTGGCATTGCCGTATCGAACGGAATCTTGCTGGTCGCGGAGGCAAGCAATCACCTCGACGACGGAGCATCGAAGGAAGATGCGGTCGTCGAGGCGGCTCGCACGCGCTTCAAACCCATCCTGATGACGAGCCTGGCGACGGTGATCGGCCTGATGCCGACGGCGCTCGGGCTCGAGGCGGGGACCGAGGCGAACCAGGCGCTCGCCCTGGCGGTGGTCGGCGGCCTCACGTCATCGACCTTCCTGTCGCTGTTCCTCGTTCCTTCGATCTTCACGCTCCTGGCCAAGCGGGCGACGCCCGCCGTGGAAGGAGCCGCCCTCGCGCACGGGGCTTAGAGGTAGGGGAGGTCGAGGCTGCGGCGTGGTACAGTTCCCGCAGTCCTTTGGCGGTCAAACCGGGCGATATCCTGGCGAACAAGTACCGCATCGACGCGCTGATCGGTCGAGGCGGGATGGGCCACGTGTTCTCCGCGTCCGAGGTCGGGAGCTTGCATCCCGGCCCTCCGGTCGCCATCAAGGTCGTGAGCCGGCTTCTCTTCGACGAGACGCTCATGGCCCGCCTCCATCGCGAGGCCGAGGCGGCGGCGCGCATTCGCAGCGAGTACGTGCCGCGCGTCCTCGAGGTGGCCAACACCGACGAGCGAGAGATGTTCCTCGTGATGGAGCGCCTCGTCGGCGAGTCGCTCTCGCAGCGCATGCGTGACAAGGGCCCGCTGCCCTGGAGCGAGGTCGTGCAGATCGGCGAAGACGTCTTGCGCGGCCTGATCGACGCGCACACCGCCGGCGTCGTCCATCGCGACATCAAGCCGAGCAACATCTTCCTCGCGCTCAAGGGCGGTCGCGTGCGCGCGATGGTCCTCGACTTCGGCGTGTGCAAGACGGACACGGTCGACAGCGAGCACCTCACCGGCACCGGCGAGTCGATCGGCACCGTCGCGTACATGGCGCCCGAGCAGATCCGCGGCGCGTCGAAGGTCGACGACCGCGCCGATCTCTACGCGTTCGGTGTACTGGTGTTCGAGATGCTGTGCGGCCGGCTCCCGCACGACGGTCCGAGCCAGATGGCGATCCTCGCGAGCAAGCTCGAGAACGATCCCGCGCGCCTCCGCGATTGCTCGCGCGTGCCGACGCCCGATGGTCTCGATGCGCTCGTCGCGAAGGCGCTCGTTCGCGATCCCAAGAACCG
>JAXDMI010001152.1:0-7204 GCA_034666145.1 Myxococcales bacterium
ACGCGAAGTGGTATCGCGGTCGCGCGACGTTCTTCTCGCTGCCGGTGTTCCATGCGCTGCTCGGTCGGCTGACGGAGGCGGGCGACGTCTTCGCGGGGCTCCCGCACGAGTCGATCGAGATCCTCGAGCGCCTGCGCGAGCTGTCGCCGCGCTCGACGAAGGACCTCCGCGCGGAGGTCGGTCTGCGAGGCAAGCCGTTCGAGAGCCTGTTCAACCATGCGATGAAGGCGTTGTGGACGCGTCTCCTCGTGGTCGGCACCGGCGAAATCCCGGACGGCGCCTTCCCTTCCCTGGCGGTCGCCGCCACGGAAATGGTCTTCGAAGACACGTGGAACGCGCGCGCCCATGTCCCTGCCGACGCGCGCGCCAAGCTGGACGAAGCGCTGAAGCGCTCCCCAAAATTCGCAAAGGAGCTCTCGAACAGCGCGAAATCCGTCCGCGAATCCACAGCCGCCCTCCGCCGCTTCGACGACGACGACCTCTAGCCCCCGACCCAGGGTCGCTTCATGACCCCGGGTCATTTTCGCGTTCCTGACCCTCGGTCATTTTCGCGTTCCTGACCCTCGGTCATTTTCGCCATTACGACCCTGGGTCGGGTGGCGGTACACGACCGTGGGTCGTTCACGTCAGGCGGACGAGCGCTACCAGCACGGCCGCCGCCGCGGCGACCGCGAGCGCGACGAAGCGCCAGGTGCTCGATGCGGCGGGTCGCGCCAGGCGCTCCAATGCAGGGAACGTGATCTCGTGGACGCTGCCCGATTCGGCGTCGACCAGCAGCACGCCGTCGACGTCGAAGGCGATGCGGTACTCGAGGATCTGGCGGCGCGTCGCGCTCGTCTCGATGCGCGGCGCCAGGGCTCCCGTCTTCACCTCGACCACGTAGCGCGCTCCATCCCGCTCCGCGAGGTAGTCGGCGCGAAGCGGGATCACCACGATGCGATCGTCGATGCGAACCGAATGCTCGACCACCACCTGCGCGCCCACCACCGCGAACCCATGCGCCTCGAGCAGCGCGGGCGCCCGCTCCTCGCCGAGGACCGCGCGCTCCATGCGCAACGACATGCGCCGCCGTCGAGACCAGCGCCGCCCCAGCAGCACGAGCGCCTGAATCGCCGCCATCGCGACCGCGAGCGCCGCCACGACCAGGAGCACCTCCGGCGGGATGGACGCGGCGTTCACCGTCCATGCTTCGCACCGGTCGCCGCCCGTGGCCAAGCTTCGGGCGACGACGACGGCCAATGGCTGAGCACGTGCTCGGTGATGTCGTCGCGCCCTACGGCACCACGACGGTCCCGCGCGCGCTCCCCGACGACGCATAGCTCGCGCAGATCCGCGCCCCCGCCTCCGCCGCCTTGCCCTTCCGCGCGAGCGCGACGATCGCGCCACCGAATCCGCCCCCGGTCATGCGCGCCGCGATCACGTCGGGATCGGACTGCGCGATGGCCACGAGGCGATCGACGTCCGGCACCGTCACCTCGAAGTCGTCGCGCAGCGAGTCATGCGAAGCCTGAAAAAGCGCGCTCAACGCGGCTTCGTCGCCCGCACGCAGCGCCTTGACGGTCGCGAGCACACGGCGATTCTCGCTCACGACATGCCGTGCGCGACGATCGAGAGGCGGCGCCAGCAACGTGATGGCGCCGTTCGTCGTGCGCGGGTCGCCGTCGCTCGCATCGCGCAGCGTGCGCAGCTCCAGAACGTACGCCGCGCGCGCCACCTCCTCGCGACGCGTCGCGTACTCGCCAGCCGCAAGCGCAAGGGTCACCCCCGAGTCGACCACGAGGAGCTCGACCGACGACGGCAGCGCGACGTCCTCGAACGCCAGCGAGCGCGTGTCGAGGAACAGCGCGGCGTCCGTGGTCGCGAGGGTCGCGGCCATCTGATCCATGATGCCGCTCGGCATGCCCACGAAGTCGACCTCCGCGGCACGACCGATGCGCGCGACGGCGACCGGATCGAGCCCGACGCCGAGAGCCGTGCATAGTGCACGTATCAGCGCGACCTCCAGCGCGGCGCTCGATGCCAGCCCCGCGCCGATGGGCAGATCCGACGTCACCAGCGCATCGAATCCGCGCAACGTCGACGCCGCCGGCACCGCGCGCACGAACGCCTGCACCGTGCCCTGCACGTAGTCGATCCACGTGCCGCGCTTCGTCTCCCGTCCCAGCTCGAAGGTCTCGTCGCCGGTGAACGCGCTGCTCGCCACACGCACCACGCCGTCGGTCCGCAGCGCGAGCTCGATGCGGGTCTCGCGCGCGATGGCGACGGGAAGGACATAGCCCTCGCTCGTGTCGGTGTGCTCGCCGATGAGGTTCACGCGACCACGCGCCGACGCGAAGCTGTCCGGCAGCACGCCGAAGCGCGCCAGGAAGCCGGGCATCGGAAGGCGTTCACCTGTCGGGGGCCGGAGGACCAAGGCTCTCTCCGTCAGCGTAGCAGCGCCTGGAGGTCGAGCGTCTGCAGGATGCCCTTCGTGATCGGTCGCTTCGCATCCCAGAAGATGCGCGCGCCGAGGAAATCGCTGGCGGCCCTCGAGCGCAAGGCCCTCGCCGCCCGACGCGCCTCTGCCTCGTCGTCGAACGCGAGGAAGTAGCAGGTGTCGTCGAGCACGACAGGACGGCCTTCGTGCGGTCCCACCACCGTGAACGTCGAGCGCTTGTAGAACGCCGAGATCGCCACTTTCCAGGGCGCGAAGGAGTACGCGCCGATGCCGAAGATGGCGAACGGCGGCTGCTTCTCGTAGATCGAGCTCTTGCGTGCATCGAGCAGCGCGCGGTGCCGCAACAAGTATTTCCACGCACGCGGAGCGCAACGGCGGAGGGCCGCCGTGTCCTCGCCGAGCGATCGTTGCGTCACGATCATCGCGCGCCTCGGCGTCGCGCGCTGGTTGGCGACGTCGGAGCTCTTGAGGAGCGGGTGCACCAGCTCGGCTTCGATGTCGACCGTCTCGCCGAGACCGTTGCGCCACGGCGACGACGCGCTCGGGCGTTCGAGCTCCATGATGCGCGCGCAGTCGTGCTTCACGCCGGAGCGCCACTCGGGCGCGCATGTCCCTGCGAGATGCCGCGTGCGCGCGAAGCGCTCGGCATCGGCAACGAGCACGCCGTCGACCATCCCCAGCGACGACTCCGCGCGAGTTTTTCCCTTCGCCTCGAGATCGGCGTACACGGGCCACACCGCACTCTTGGCTCTCCTCGCGGTGCTGCGCGTCGCCCGCCGCGTCTCTGCCACGAACAGCACCGCCGACACCGACGCATCGAAGTGTCGCGCCGCATCGACGCGCCACAGACCGACCGGACTGACGGCGAGCTCTTGCGCCGCGATGGTCTCGACCACGCGCCGCGCGACCGCCGACTTGCAGAGCAGCGCGATGATCGCGTCCCGCCCCGCGAGCGCCTCGAGGAGGCGCACCAGCATCCACTCCGAGACGTCGAAGTTGCTCTTGCCCGTGAGCGCATCGAGCCCGCGCAGGCCGCGTGCGTTCTCCTTCTCCGGGAGGTTGGAGGATCCGAGCACACCGAGCTGCGCGCTCGTCACCCACGGTGGATTGCCGAGCACGAGCAGCGGTCCGTCCATCGCGGCCAGCTCGCGCCCCCAGTCGATGGCGAAGAAATCCCGTGTCTCGATACGCGTCGGGTAGCGCGCGTTGGTCGCGCCACCACCGAGCGCGGCCCGTGCCGCACGCGTGTATTTTGCATCGATCTCGTAGCCCACCAGCGCGGCCCGCGGAAAACGCTGCTTCGCGGCAACCAGGAACGTGCCCTCCCCGCACGTCGGCTCGAGCACCGTCCGCGGCGTTCGCCCGCCGTGTGCCGTCACGCGATCGAGCACGGACTCCGCGAGAGCGCGCGGCGTCTGCCAATCGCCTCGCTCGATCCGTCCTGCCGCCCTCGCCATCAGCTGACGACGCTCGCCATGCGACGCACCGCCTCCTCGAGCAGGCTCCGCGACGTCGCGATGTTGAGCCGCGCGAAGCCGACGCCGCCCCTGCCGAAGATCGGCCCGGCTGACAGCGCTACCTTCCCGCGCTCGAGGAACGCGACCGCCGGATCGTCACCGAGCCCGAGCGCAGAGCAATCGAGCCAGGCGAGGTACCCCGCCTGCGGCGGAACGTAGCCGACCGCGGGCAGATGCTCGGCCAGCAGATCGCGCAGCAGCATCCGGTTGCGATCGATGATGGCGACCGCGCTCGCACGCCACGCATCTCCTTCGCGGAACGCGGCGCGCGCGCCGAGCACGCCGAGGTGACCGGCGTGATACGGCGTGTCGGGAGGCAGTCGCCCGAGCACCGCGCGCGACTCTTCCGACGGCGCGACCATCACCGCTGCCTTGAGACCGGCGAGGTTCCACGTCTTCGATGCCGAGGTCAGGAGGATCGAACGGCGCGCCGCTGACGCGGAGATGGCCGGAAAAGGCCGATGAATCGCCCCGGAAAGCGTGAGGGGTGCATGGATCTCGTCGGCGAGCACGAGGACGCCGTAGCGATCCGCGAGCTCTGCGATGCGCGCGAGCGCCGACTCCGCGTAGACCATGCCCGTCGGGTTGTGAGGCGAGCACAGGAGATGCGCGCGCGCTCCGCCGGCATACGCGCGCTCGATGGCATCCAGGTCGGGTGCGTGACCGTCCTCGGTCCGCACGAGCGGCGCCTCGACGACGACGCGTCCGAGCTGCCGGATGGTCGACGCGAACGGGTGATAGACCGGAGGCTCGATGACGATCCCGTCGCCCGGCGCCGACGCAACACGGAGGATCTCCGCAAGACCCGTGACGACGTCGCAGACGACGTGCACGTCCTTCGCGTCGACGTCCCAACCCCAGCAAGCCTTCGCCCATGGCGCAAAGGCATCACCGAGGCCCGCCGGATCGGCGTAGCCACAGTCGTCGTCGTCGATCGCGGCATGCAAGACGCGCCGGATGGGCTCGGCGATCGGGAAGTCCATCTCGGCCACCCAGGCGGGCAGGACGTCCGGCGCGTAGAGCGCCCACTTCGCGCTCCGGCGGCGGCGCAGCGTGGCCTCGGTGATGTCGTCGAACGGATGGTGCACGTCTGCGATCCTAGTGCGTGCCTCGTCGCCTTTGCACGCGCAGTGCGCGCAATTGCGCTGCGACTCGATGGACCCGAACGCGGGAAAGCCTCCCGTGCGCCACCGAAGCGTGCAAATGTCGCGTTCATGGCTCATTCCCGACGATCCGTTCTGTCCACGCCCGCATGGTCCGCGCTCGCGCTCGCGCTCGTCGCGTCGCTCTCCGTTTCGTGCAAGGACAAGCCGGCCGACACCGCAACCACCGATGCAGCGCCGAGCACGACGACGGACGCCGCCACCGCGCTGCCCTCGGCGTCGGCGCCTACCGCGTCCGCGGACGCCGGCGGCGGCGACGATCGCGAAGCGCATCGCGGCGATCACGGCGGCCCCAGCACGATGCTCTTCCAGGCCGCGCGCGCGCTCGATCTCAAGGACGAGCAGAAGGCGAAGCTCGACGCCGCCGAGAAGACCGCGCATGCCGGCGCCAGCGACACATCGCGTGAGGCGATGAAGACCGCGGCGAAGGATCTCCACACGGATCTCGTCGCCGGCATCAAGGCCGGGAAGATCGACACGTCGAAGATCGAGCCGCGCTACGTCGCGATCGAGAAGGTCACCGCCGAGACGCGCGGCAAGGAAGCGGACGCGCTCAACACGCTGCATGGCGTGCTCGACGTCACGCAGCGCAAAGCGGTCACCGCCAACGTCCGCGCGAAGCAGGCGACGCGCGAAGAGAAGCTGGCCCATCGTGAGGGCGCCGACGGCGGTGGTCCCGATGGAGGCAAGGGCACCTGGACGAGCAAGGGCTCGATCGATCGCCTCACCCGCGGCCTCGATCTCGACGCCGATCAACAGAAGAAGGTCGACGCCGTGGTCGCCAAGGAAGACGCGCTCAAGACGGCGCGCCCCGATCCCGCGGAGATGAAGAAGAACCTCGAGGCGCTGCTCGTCGCGTTCGAAAAGGACACGTTCGACGCGAAGAAGCTCGACGCCTTCGACGCCAAGAAGGCGCGCGCGCCGATGGAGCAGGAGACGCGCCTTCTCGCGCAGCTCGTGCCGATCCTCAAGCCGGAGCAGCGCGAGAAGCTCGCCGCGAAGATGGAGAAGGGTCCCTCACCGCACGGTGGACGCGGCGCCGGCTTCCGCCCGCGCCCGATGCTCGAAGAGGGCGACGACGACTGAGTCGCTTCGCCGTCTAAAGCGAGGCGCTGCCGCCACACGGAATGATGATGAGGCGCGACGGATGGCCGGGCGCCTTCACCGTGTGGCGTCCGCACGTCACGACGAGACCGCCGCCGCCGGCCTTGTGAGGCACGCCGTCGATCAGCACGCCGCTCACCGTCGCGGGGAGACGCAGCACACCGGTGTTGCTCGCGCCCGCGCTGCTCGACGACGACGACGACGACGACGAGCGCGTGACCGGCGCGGCGGGGCGTGACGCCGGCGCGGCAGGCGCGGTGCGCGGAGCGGGTGCGGGCGGCGGTGCCGGCGCAACCACGACGGGCGTCGGCGTCGGCGTTGCCGTCGCGAAGCTCTCGCCGGAGGGCTCGGCGATCGACGCGGCGTCCTTGCCGGGAACGAGGATCGGTCCCTCGGTGATCTCCTCGTGCGCGCTGGTCACGACCGCAACGCGCGGAGCGGGCGCGCCCGCTGCCGCCGGAGCTGCCGGAGCCGCTGCGACCGGACCCGTTCCCGCGAGCGAGATCGGCTGCGCGCTCTTCGCGGGTCCGTGCGAGTACCCGAGCATCACGCCGAGGATGCCCGCGACGAGACACATGCCCGCAACGCTCGCCGTGTACACGACGATGCGCGACGCGCGTGACGGGATGCCCGCCGCGCGCGCGATCTCGATCGTCGACTCACGCGGGTCCGCCGGCAGCGGGCGATAGAACGCGGCCGCCGACGCCTGATCCGCATACGACGCGCGCGGCGGCGGCGAGACATCGAGCGCGAGAGGCGCGATCGACGACGGGTGATGCCCACTCGGAGCGACCGGCATGTTCGGCATGCTGGGCAGCGACGAGCGCGGCGCGATCATCACCGCGGGCAAGCGCGACGTCTCGAGCACCTCGGCCGCGCGCGACTGCGGCGGCGCGTGCGGAGCAACGGACACCGGCTCCGAGACGGGCGCCACCGGGATGCGCGACGTGCGCAACACCTCGACGACCTCGAGGATGTCGAGC
>JAXDMI010001153.1:0-21454 GCA_034666145.1 Myxococcales bacterium
TCCCCGACGAGCGCGATGGCAGCGGCGACGAGCCGAAGCTTGGTCTCGCGTCGCTGATCGTCGCGACGATTCGACCGCGCGGGCGCGTCGAGCTCGAGGACGTTGGAGGGCGCGGCGGCGCGTGCGGATGCGGGCTTGCGTGCGGAAGCGGAGGCGCGGGACGGACCGGAGGCGTGGGACGAACCGGAGGCGCGGGAGGAGGCGGGCGGCACGATGCGCGGAAGCTACTCGCTGACCCGCGGTCAGTCAATGACCGCCGGTCAGTGAACCTGCGGCGGCGAGCGCGGGTTGTGCGTGAGGCCGGGCGGCGCGAGGGGCGCGACGCGCGGAAGTGACGGCGCATGCGGAAGCGACGGCGCGTGCGGGAAGTGACGGCGCGTGCGGAAGTGACGGTGCGTCGGGAAGTGACGGCGCGTCGGGAAGCGACGGCGCGTCCGGAAAGTGACGGCGGGTCCGGAAGTAGACCTCGCGAGGGAAGGGGTTGCGGCGGCGAGGTAGCGGCGGGCCGTGCGGCCGCGACCGTCGCGAGGAGCCCGCCGGATCATCTGTCGATTGGCCCCGCGCCGCCATGCACCCGCGCGCTTGGTGCCGGCCGTGAGCAGTTGCGGCCCGTCGCGCCCGGTCTCGGTCTCGCCCTCGGCGCCCGCTCTCGGTCTCGCCTTCGGCGCCCGCTCTCGGCTTCGGCGCCCGCTGCCGCTCTCGCCTTCGGCGGCCCGCTGCCGCTCTCGCCTTCGGCGTCCGCTCCCGCTTGGGCTTCGAACTCAGTTCGGTTTGCGTCGGTGGGGTAGGGGTCGATTTCGATGATGAATGCATGAGAGCTCGATGGCTCGGCCGCTACATAAAACTCCGACGGGGGCTGCCTCACGCACGTTGGCAGAGAGGGCTCTCGCCTCCGCCTTCGTCTCTGCCGCCGGCGTCCGCGTCCGCCTCCGCGTATCATCCGACTCCGTCGCGATCGAAGATCTCGTCGCATTTGGTGACGGCCCCCTTATCGCGCCCGCGCCTCGCGTGCACAGACACCAGCGTGTCGCGCTGGTACGCGGTAGCCGTCTCGCAGCCGGCGACCTCCGCGTACCAAAACCCGCCGTAGGGAGGCCGCGAGCTCGACTCTGATTCGGTCGCGGGCTCAGCCCGCCGTCAGCTCAGGCCGGCGCTGCAACTCCGCGGCCGACGCCCGCGCCCGCCGCAAGCCCGGAGTGCTCAATGCCAGAGCGCGCGCGGCACCTCGCCGACGTGGAGCCACCCGAGGCCTACGGTCGACCATCCCTTGGCGAGGAGCCAGGTCCACGCGCGCTGTCCGGCGTCGGGCTCTGGAGGGACGGGCTCGCGTCGATGCATCCAGCCGTGGAACCACGGCGCGGACGAGCACGGGTCGATGAGACCGACCTGCCATTCGCCATGCTTGAGATGGTTGTTGAGAACGTAGACCAAGCAGCTCCGTACTTCGCTCGGCGTTGTTAGCTCGCGACGATGATACGAGTCGCCCCACACCTTGCCGCGCCGGCGTGCCATCACGCGATGGTTGACGAGCATCGCGACGCGCACGGCGAAGCTCTTCATGCCGTTGGTCAGGCGAAGCGCGTCGTCGGCTTCGACGAGCATGTGGAGGTGGTCGTTCTGGATCGAGTAGTGGACGATGCGGAAGCCATCGCGACGGGTCGCGCGGATCGCTTCGCGTAGCAGGTTGTGGAGCCGCTCGACGCGAAAGCTCGGTAGGCCCTTGGCGCGGCGCATCGTGACGTGCACCGGGTTGTCGTAGTGATGCGCGGGCCGCTTGCGGTGCCGGACCTTGGGCCGATGCCCTCCCTTGCGCCCCGAGCCCGGACGCGGCCCGCCGCGCGTCTTGGCGTCCGCGAAGGTGAGCTGCTCTCCCTTTGCGGGAAGCGGCACGCGAAGCTTGGGCGGGCGCGCCCGCGAGTCGCCCGGCCGTGGGCCCGCGCGCCGCGAGCGAACAGGACGCGCCCGCCGCGTCTTCGCGATCGCGGGGTCGACCCCCCAAGTCTGTTGCCGAACATTCATCCGCTGGTAGGGGCAATACTAAATTCGACCGATGAAAAAGCAAGCCCCGCGCGGAAAAAAGGTGAATCAGCCGCGAGGAGAGCGAGCGTCGCGGGCGCCTGGCACGGCGCGGGCACGCCGGGACGGCCCCCGGGTCCCGGAGCGCGCGCCGCGCCAGGCTCGCGAGGCGCCGGGCGCACAGCGCGACGAGCGCAGCGAGAAAGAGCATGGAGGCTTCCGCTCGGCGTCGCGACGCCAGAAAGAGACGAGAGGAGAAGCAGATCGAGACTCGCGGGCGCCTGTCACGGCGCGCGCACGCCGGGACGGCCCCCGGGTCCCGGAGCGCGCGCCGCGCCAGGCTCGCGAGGCCGCATGGGCGAAATGCGACGAGCGCGACTTGGCAGGCGCGGGAGAACCCCGAGACTGTCTCCGAGAACACGCCGTCGCCGTCGTCGCTCGCGCCCGCGCTCGCGCCCGCGCTCACCCCTCGATCTTCGCCACCTTCAACACGCCGCGCAGCACGTAGTCGACATACGTCTCGTGGCCGCTCGTCCACAGCACGAACGGCGCTCGCGCCGCGCCTTCGTCGTCGAACGCCGCGAGCAGCTCCAGCGCGCCCAGCGCCGGCAGCTCGTGCAACGTCACAGGCGGCGGGATCGCATTCTCCTCTTCGAACTTCGCGACCTCGAAGGAGAGCCCGTCGTCGTCGTCGAACGCCGCCATCGCGCCCTTGTGACGCTCCGCATCGAGCGCAGACAGCGGGAGGAGCTCCCAGCCCGCATCCACCAGCACCGGGAACATTTCGTCCTCCGATGATTCGTCGAACGGGATCGCGTCCAGGTCCGGCGGCTCCGCGCCGATCTCCACCAGACGCGCCGCCAACGCCAGCGACGCTCGCTCACGCGCCTCGCCAGCGCTCCAGAACGCGCCGAGCACCGCCACCAGCTCCGCATCCGTCACACGACGATAGAGCCGCTCGTCCTTCGAACCGCGATCGATCTCGGCATCGCCGAGAACACCCGCCGCCCACGCCTTCGCTTCGGCCAGCGCTGCCGGCGTCGCGTCATACGCACCGCACGCTGCCTCGATCGCGAACGCATGCACGAGATGCAGCCGGCTCGCCACGTAGCGATGCTGCCCCAGCGCTCGCACGAATCGCACGAGCTGCTCGCCGTTCGCCGCCTCGACCTCGTGGCCGTTCACAGCCCGAAGAATCCTTTGATGCCCTGGAGGATGCGCTCGCGCTCCGACGTGTGCCGCGACAGACGCGCATCCGCATCGAGACCGTCACGCACCGCGATCAGGTTCACACGACGCGACGCCAGCGTCTCCGACAGCTCGTTCGCGATCTCCGGCCGCTCCAGCACCACGCGCTCGAACGTCTCCTTGCCGAGACGGAAGCACTCGACGTCCGTGACTGCCACGACGTCCGCGATGCGCGGCTCGCCCGTCATCAGGCCCATCTCACCGAAGAAGTCAGGCGCTTCGAGCGTCGCGATGGCCTTCTGCTGCGCAGGCGCCGGACCATCGCCGTCGGGATCGATGTTCGCGCGGACCTGTGCCTTGCCCGACGTCAGCACATAGAGCCAGTGAGCGACCGCGCCCTGGCGCGTGATGACCTCGCCCGCCGTGTAGATCACGTGGCTCATGCCCGACGCGAGCGTCTGCAGCTCGTTCTCGGTGAGATGCCGGAAGAGCGACATCGTCTTCAGCGCCGCCAGACGCTCGTCGACCTTGCGCTTCGTATGACGCTCGACACGGGTCTCGTCCTGCACCTCGAGGAACATCGTCTGCGCCGGCACCGCGAGCGGGATGCCCGCACGGCGGAGCGCCGTGTAGATGCGCGAACGAACGCGCGAGTTGGTCGGGTCGTCCGCCGCGAGATCCGTGAGCCAGTAGCGCACCGCGTACGTCGCGAAGCTCTCGCGCATCTCCTTCGTGAAATCCATGCAGACTACATTCGGTCGCGGATCTGCCGCCACGCCGTCGATGGCGGAGGCGTTGATGGCATCGGTCACGACCTGGATCACGCGCGTCGGGGGGAACCGAAAATCGACGTTGAACCAGACCCACATGCGCTGCGGGACCGCGCGGCCCTCGCGCTTGCCGAGGATCATGATGTTGTTCGCGAGGAGCTGCACGTTCGGGACGATGATCGTCGACCAGTCGCGCGTCTCCACGACGGTGTGTCGCCACCGCACCTGCTTCACGCGGCCTTGCTTGCCGTTCTCGAGCTGGATCCAATCGCCTTCGTGGATCGACCCGTCGAGCTGCAGCGCGACGCCGCCGAGGATGTTGCCGAGCGTGCTCTGCAGCGAGATGGCGAGCACCGCGCTGACCACCGCGCTCGTCGCGAGGACGCTGCTCGGATCGAGGCCGTGCCCCGACAGCACGCCCAGCGTCGCGAGGATGTAGCCGACGCCCACCGCGAGATCGCTCGCGATCATCGGTACGCCGACGCCGAGCTTCGGCAGCGCAACGAGGAACGTGAGGGTGCTCACGATGTTGACGACGGTGAACGCCTGGAGCAGCTCGGCTCCGAACTGCATCCGCCCCGCCCACTTCGAGCTGCCCGCGGCATCCAGCGCGTGGTGCGCGCCGAAGCAGATGGCGTAGATCGCGAAGAGGATGACGATGCGCCGCACGCGGACGCGCTGGCCGGGCGCGAGCGCGTTGACGATCGCCGCAGTCAGGACGACCGCAACGAAGAGTCCCAGCGCCCACACGAGGTCCGTTTTCATCCGAGGCTCGGCACGGAACACCAACGCACGCCGCTCCGTCAAGCCTTGAACGTTCGCTACGCATTCTGAGGTGACGCCGCGCCGTGTTCGCGGCAATGCTAGGGCCGTGCGTCGGCGTGTCGTTCTTGTCGCGACCCTCATCTGGGTCGTTCCGTCGCACGCTCTCGCGGCACAGCCCGCGGAGTTCTCGCATACGCCGAACCCCGCACCGCAATCGCCCGTCGCGCCGCAGCCTGCAGGGCCGCCGGTTCCGCCGAAGCCCGCAGGGGCCGCCCCTCCCGACGTCAACAGCGGGGCAACGCCGCCCGTCGCCGATGCGGTTTCGCCGCCGAACACCGGAAGCATGGCGCCGGTCGTTCCCGACGCTCCTCCTCTCGATCCCGCCGTCGAGGCCATCGCCGATGACCCGCACTTCGCGGTCGGCGCGGGCGGTCACGTCGCGTTCGGCAGCGCGCCGGCCGTGGCGGTGGGCGCGCGTGTTTCGGCCGAGATCGCGACCGGACGGTGGTCGCTCGGCATCGAGGGTCGCTACGATCTTCCGGCCGGCGCGCACACCACGCAAGGCGGCACGGCGCGCACGTCACTCGCCGGCGGGTCGTTCGTGCCGTGCATCCGCGCCAAGGGAACGTGGGCGTGCGGCGTGGTGATGGTCTCGCGCGTGACCATCGACGGCAGTGACGTCAACGGCGCGACGGCCAGCGACGCGTGGTTCTTCCTCGGCATCGGCGCTCGCCTCGAGACGCATCTCCCGCTGCCGTTGAACTTCGCGCTCCGCATCGGAGGCGAGATCCTCGCGCACCCCATCCCGTACGAGCTGATGGCCAACGGCCACCGCGTCTTCAAGTCCTCGGTCGTCTCGACGATGATCGGCCCCTCGCTCGTACGCGCGTTCTGAGCGGCATTTCGCGCTACCATCGCATGGCGTGCTCAATCCTGGTTCCACCGTGGGCGAGCCCTCACGTCGCTATCAGATCGTCCGCGCCGTCGGTCGCGGCGGCATGGGCGAGGTCTACGAGGCGATGCAGGTGCAGCTCGCGCGCCGCGTCGCACTGAAGACCATCCGTGCCGACCTCGCGAGCAAGCCCGAGCTGCTCGCGCGTTTTCGTCGCGAGGCCGAGTCGGCGGCGGCGCTCGGACATCCCAACCTGGTCCAGGTCACGGATTTCCAGGCCAACGAGGGCGAAGCGGCCTTCCTCGTCATGGAGATGCTCGACGGCGCAACGCTCGCGCACGTGCTCGCGCAAGAAGGTCGTCTCGATCCCGCGCGCGCCGCGTTCATCGCCGTGCAGCTGCTCTCGGGGCTCGCCGCTGCGCATCGCGCCGGCATCGTGCATCGCGACGTGAAGCCGGCGAACGTCTTCCTCCAATCGACGAGCGTCATGCGCGACCTCGTGAAGGTCCTCGACTTCGGCGTCGCGAAGCTCGCGCTCGACGCCACGCCGGGCGCGCGCGCGATGACGCAAGCCGGCGAGGTGCTCGGCACGCTCTCGTACATGGCACCGGAGCAGGCGGTCAGCGGCGCGGCCATCGACGCGCGCACCGACATCTACGGGGTCGGCGCGACGCTGTTCCACGCGCTCTCCGGCGTTCGTCCGTTCGACGCGACGGAGCCGGGCGGCGGTCGCACGGCGCTCGATCGAATCGCGCCGTGGGTGCATCGCGATCTCGCCGCGGTGATCGAGCGCGCGCTCCAGAGGTCACCCGATGCGCGCTGGTCGACCGCCGACGACATGGCAGCGGCGCTCTCGCCGTTCGCGTCGGCGGCGGGAGCCGGCGTGGTGGCGGCGTCGCCGTCGGCGCCCGGCAGCGGCGACACGATGAAGGAGCGATCGGGCTGGGATCCGTCGGCGATCGGTCGCCTCGAGGCGCCCACCGGCGGCGGCCCGAGCTTCGGCGCGGGCTACACGCCGACGGGCTATGCGCCAACGGGCCAGGCGCCGACCGGCTTCGCGCCGACCGGCTTCGCTGGTGTCAGCGCGGCGGCGCCGGCGGGCGCGGTGCCGATCACCATGCCGCCGTACGGCTACGGATACGGCGCTCCCCAGGCGCAACAGCTACCGCAGGCGATGCAGTCCGGCGGCTATCCGCAGCAGCGGCCTTCGTATCAGCCGCCGATGCAGATGCCGGTCACGTCGATGCCGCACAAGGCGGGGCGGCCGTGGTGGATCCTCGCCGTAGCCGTGGTCGCGCTCGCCGTGATCGCGCCGTACGCGTTCTCGTTTCTCGCGTTCCGCAACGCGACGAACCCCGAGACCATCGCCACCAACGTGGAGCGCGAGGTGCTGAAGCAACCGAAGCAGCCGTGCCCACAGCTCGAGCAGTGCAACGTCAGCACCGACGACCACGGCCTCACGTACCCGACGTGCTCGAAGAGGCTGCCGTCGTCGTCGACGTATCGTCCCGGCGAGATGATCCTCGGCGGCAAGGACACACGCGTGGGGCTCATCACCGCCGAGCTCGGCAACGGTCGTCACAGCGTCCGCTTCCTCACCGCGCAGCAAGAGGTGCAGGTGGGCGACGACGAGATCATCGGTCGCCTGTGCCGGCCCGGTTCGCGCTCGGGCGCCGGACAGACTCTGCCGTGAGGTCGCGCGCGCTGCGCTCCTCGCCGCGCGAGTGCCTTCGTGTTGCGTGCTGCGCAGCGGCGTCGCTCGGCGTGACGTTGCTCGCGAGCAACGCGTTCGCGAACCCGACGTCGCGGCTCGTCTACGTGCGCGCGTCCGGCGCCGAGTCGTGTCCCGACGACACCGAGATGCGACGCGCGGTGGCCACGCGCCTCGGCTACGACCCGTTTCGCCCGATTGCGTCGACGACGCTCACTGCCGAAATTCGCCGCGAAAAAGGGGTATTCCGTGGTCGCGTGCGCCTGGTCGACGAGGCCGGTGTCGAGCGCGGCGCGCGTGATCTCGAGAGCCGCGCCGACGACTGTCGCGAGCTGACGACGGCGATGGCGCTATCGATGAGCATCGCGATCGATCCGCTGAGCCTGACACGACCGGCGGGCACGGCAGAGTCGTCACCGCCGCCGACGGACGAGCCCGCGATCAGCGACGCGCCGCATGCGGAGCCGGACGCTCCAGTGACCGCACCGCCAGGCGCACCGAGCTCTGCGTCCGCCGATCGACCCGCGCCATCACTCGACACACGCGACGAGACACGAGACCCAGCACGCTTCGTGCTGGGTGCCGGCGTGCACGTCGCGTTCGGCATCGCGCCGGCGGCGGCGGTGGGCTTCCGGATCTCCACCGAGGTCGCCACGCGTCGCTACGCGATCGCGCTCGAGGGACGCTTCGATCTGCCGTCGAGCAGTGACACCGCCGAGGGTGGGCGCGTCCGGACGTCGCTGGCGGGCGGCGCGATCGTTCCCTGTGTGCGCGTGCCGCTCGCGTGGGCGTGTGGCGTGCTCCTCGTCGCGCGCGTCGCCGCCGAATCGGTCGACGTCACGTCACCGCGAAGCGATGGGTTCCTCTTCCTCGGCGCGGGTGCGCGCCTCGTGACCGCCATCCCGTTGCCCGAGAGCTTCAGCCTCCGCATCGGAGGCGACGTGCTGGCGCATCCCGTGCCTTTCGAGCTCACCGTCAACGGACGCAGCGTTCATCGCTCGAGCACGGTGTCCGCGCTGGCGGGGATCGCCCTCGCGCACAATTTCTGACGGAACCACCATGCTCGACCCAAGCCATGGGGACCGTTGCCCCCTCTGACGCAGAAGAACCCGCAGATCGCCCGCTTCGAGGCGATCTTCGAGGCCGAGCTACCGTACGTGTGGACCTCGCTCCGCCGACTCGGGGTCCATGCGCGCGATCTCGAGGACGTCGCGCACGAGGTGTTCTTGCGAGCCTATGAAAACCTGTCTCGCTACGACACCACGCGTCCCATCCGTCCGTGGCTCTTCGCGTTCGCGTTTCGCTTCGCGTCGGACTACCGGCGCCTCGCGCGGCATCGCACCGAGCTCTACGGCGACGACGAGCCGGGTCGGGCCGAGACACCTGATGCCGAACAAGCGCTCGTCGAGCGCGAACGCGCGGAGCTGGTGGCGATGGCGCTCGCGTCGATCGACATCGAGCGCCGCGCTGTCTTCATCCTCCACGAGCTCGACGAGCAGCCGATGCCCGCGGTGGTGGAGTCGCTCGGCATTCCGCTCAACACGGGCTATTCGCGCCTCCGCGTCGCGCGCGAGGAGTTCACGACGGCGCTGCGCCGCCTCACGCGAGAAAAGGGAGATGCGTCATGAGCGCTGACGACGACCTGCCGGACCTCGCCGCGGACGCGCGCGCTGCGCTCGCCGATGCGAAGGCGCTCGTCGATCCCGGCGACGCCGTTCGGGCGCGCATGCGTTCGCGTCTCATGAATGCGCTCCCGCCTCCGGATGGCGGTGGAGGCGGCGACGATCCCGGTCCGCAAGGAGGCAGCGGCGGTGGATCGTCGCTCCCGAAGGCTCCGCTCTGGGTGGTGGCCGCCGCGCTCGCGATCGGCGGCGCGGCCGGCATGCTCGTTCCTCGCGCTCCGGTGGAGCGCATCGTGGTGGTGCCGGCGCCGCCGACCTCCGCATCGTCGGTCGCGCCTTCGATCGCCATCGCCCTTGCGCCGTCGCTGCCCGCGATCGACGCGAAGGACCTTCCGTCGCTGCCGAGCGCCGCGCCTGCGGATGCGGCGGCCGGGTCCGGGACGACGCGCAACGGCGACGACCTCGCCGCCGAGCGCGCTGCGCTCGACGTGGCGCGCACTGCGCTCGGTCGTGGCGACGGAAAGAACGCGCTCGTCGCGTGTGACGACCACGCCCGCAGGTTCCCGCGCGGAGCGCTCTCCGAGGAGCGCGAGGCCATCGCCGTGCAGGCGCTCGTCCTCGAGCATCGACCCGACGACGCGCGCGCGCGGGCGGAGCGCTTCCGAAAGACGCATCCGAGGAGCATCTTGCTCCCCGCGGTGCTAGCAGCTGCGGGGATCGATCAATGACAGCATCGCTAGGAGCCGGACGCGCGTTCGCGCTTGCCGTCATTGCCCTCACGGGCGCGGGCGCCGTCGCCACCGCGTGCAACGCGCGCATCGTCGACGTCGGCACCAACGACGCCGGGCTCTCGAGCCCGAGCTCCAGCGTCGTGGTGGACGGTGGCATCACGCGCTCGCAGTACGGCTGCACCGAGTGGATCGACGACGAGGTCGTAATGCACCGCCAGGGCGCGTGCGGCGGGCAGTGCTCGTCCACGCCGGCGCTGCCGTACGCCCTGGACTCCAAGGCCGACGTCATCGCCGCGACCGCCGGACAGTGGATGTATTGTGCAGGCACCTTGGGACCCGTGGACGCGGTGGGGATCGAATTCGCTCCCGGCTGCCGCGTCTTCTTCCTGCGTCCCGATTCGAGCGGCGTGATCGTTCGCGGCACCGAGGCGAGCTACCAGGCCACCTACGACATCTACGATCCGCAGCCCGCCGGCATGCCGCGCCGCATCGACATCCACATCAGCGATGCGAGCACGCTCACGTTCGACCTCGAGGCTTTCAAGTGTCCGGAGCACGTACGGCTCGTCGGCAGCGCGCTGACCCTCGAGCTCGCGCCCGGCTTCGGGGACGCAGGTCGCCCGAGGCCGGAAGCGCGGCTCACGCGTCCGCCTGTCAGCTCCTCAGAGGTGCTGACGCTGGGCGGCCGTTCCTACTCGGCGAGCGCTTCGCCGATGAGCCGCTTCTGCTCGAGATCGTGACTGGCCTTGCTGCCGGTCGCGGGGCTTGCTGCGGCGGAGCGCGCGACGACGGAGAGCGGAAGGCGCTCGCCGATGATCCCGCGTAGGTTCGCGTTGAGGAAGTACCAGGGGCCCATGTTTCGCGGCTCTTCCTGGACCCAGACGAGGCGCGTGCCGTCGGCGTAGACCGCGAGCGCCTTGATGAGCTCCGGTCCAAGCGGGTAGAGCTGCTCGAGACGCACGATGGCGACGTCCTGTCGCTTCAGCGTGCGGCGCGCATCGAGGAGGTCGTAGTAGACCTTGCCGGTGCAGAGCAGCACGCGCTTCACGTTGCGCGGATCGGTCTCGGTATCGGGGATGACGCGCTGGAACGAGCCCTTCGAGAGATCGGCGGTGGTCGAGACCGCCTCCTTGTGACGGAGCAGGCTCTTCGGCGTGAAGATGACGAGGGGCTTCCGCCACGGGCGCAGCACCTGACGGCGAAGCACGTGGAACAGCTGCGCGGGCGTCGTGAGGTTGCAGACCTGGATGTTGTCCGATGCGGAGAGCTGCAAGAAGCGCTCGATGCGCGCGCTCGAGTGCTCGGGTCCCTGGCCCTCGTAGCCGTGCGGCAAGAGCATCACGAGGCCGGAGAGGCGGAGCCACTTGTCCTCGGCGGAGACGATGA
Organism: Myxococcales bacterium; assembly: GCA_034666145.1. Classification (GTDB taxonomy): domain Bacteria; phylum Myxococcota_A; class Polyangia; order Polyangiales; family Polyangiaceae; genus Labilithrix. Next base: position 11,082 of record JAXDMI010001153.1, read on the forward strand.
ACTGGTCGATGATGACCTGCGCGCCGTTCACGAAGTCGCCGAACTGCGCCTCCCAGATGACGAGGCCCTCGGGACAGTCGAGGCTGTAGCCGTAGTCGAACGCGAGCACGCCCTGCTCGGAGAGCGGGGAGTCGTAGACCTCGAACTTGCCGCCGTGCTGCTCGCCGAGCTTCGCGAGCGGCGTGAAGCGCTGGCCGTTCTGCGTGTCGTAGATGGTCGCGTGGCGATGGGAGAACGTGCCGCGACGCGAGTCCTGACCAGAGAGGCGGATGCGACGGCCCTCGGCGACGAGCGACGCGAAGGCGAGATGCTCGGCGGTGCCCCAGTCGAACGGCGCGTTCGACGCGACGCGATCGCGGCGCAGATCGAGGAGCGCCTTGATCTTCGGGTTGACGTGGAAGCCTTCGGGCAGCTCGGCGAGCTTCGTTGCGAGCTCGTCGAGCTTCGTCTCGCTCACGCGTGTGTCGACCTCTTCGACGCGACCGTCGGGCCCGCCGTAGTAGGGCGTCCAGATGCCTTCCATCGCGGAGGGAGCGCGGAGCCAGTCGCCCTTCTTCTCTTCTTCGAGGGCCAGCTCGAGCGCTGCCTGCCGCTCGGTCTTCAGCTTGTCGCCGAGCTCGGTGGTGATCTGCCCGGTGCGCGCGAGCTTGTTGACGTAGACCTCGCGCACCGTCGGCTTGCGATCGATGAGCTGGTACATCACCGGCTGCGTGAAGCGGGGCTCGTCGCCTTCGTTGTGGCCGTAGCGGCGGTAACAGAGCATGTCGATGACGACGTCTTTGCCGAACCGCTGGCGGAACTCGATGGCGAGCCGAGTGACCTGGATGACGGCCTCGGGATCCTCACCGTTCACGTGGAAAACAGGCACCTTCATCATCCTCGTGATGTCGGTGCAGTAGCGCGTGGAGCGTGAGTCCTGCGGGAGCGTCGTGAAGCCGATCTGGTTGTTCACGACGAGGTGGACGGTGCCGCCCGTCGTGTAGCCCTCGAGGCCCGCCATGTTCAGCGCCTCGGAGATGATGCCCTGACCCATGAACGCGGCGTCACCGTGGATGAGCAGCGGCATGACGCCGAGGCGCTTCTGGCGATCCTGCTTCGCGCGCACGCGGCCCTCGACCACCGAGTTCACGAACTCGAGGTGGCTCGGGTTGAACGCGAGCGAGAGGTGGACCTTGCGACCCGTCGACGTGATGCGATCGGCGGAGGCGCCGAGGTGATACTTCACGTCGCCGCGCCCGAGGTTGCGCTCGGGGTTCGAGTCGCGGAACGCCGCGAAGATCTCGCGGACGTTCTTGCCCATGATGTTGGCGAGGACGTTGAGGCGGCCGCGGTGGGCCATGCCGAGGACGATCTCCTCGATGCCGTGACCGGCGGCGTAGTCGATGAGGAGATCGAGCGTCGCGATCATGCTCTCGGCGCCCTCGGCGGAGAACCGCTTCGAGCCGAGGAAGTTCTTGTGCACGAACTGCTCGAAGATCTCGGCGTCCGTGAGGCGCGTGAGGACGCGGATGGTCTCGTCGCGATCGAGCGATGCGTGGTTGCGCGTCGACTCCATGGCGTTCTGGAGCCAGTCGCGAGCCTCGGGCTCCTCGATATGCGTGAACTCTACACCGATCGATCCGCAGTACGTCTCGGAGAGGTGCGCGATGATCTCGCGGAGCGTCGCGCGCTCCGGGATGCCGGCCATGCCGACGGTCGGGAACGTGACGTCGTAGTCGGACTCGGTCAGGCCGAAGTTCGAGAGCTCGAGCTCGGGCGCCGCCTCGGGCGGCGTGCCGAGCGGATCGATCTTCGCGAAGAGGTGACCACGCACCCGGTACGCGTTGACGAGCTGGTAGACGCGGCCCTGGAGCGCGGCGGCCGCGAGCAGGCGCTCGTCGCGCGAGACGCTGAGCTGGCCGGAGGCCTGGCTGTCGGCGGCGGTCGGAACGACGCCATACGACGAGCCGTTGCGCTGGCTGGGCTGGCCATGCGTGTCCTCTCCGATGCGCGGGAGCGGTGCCAGCGGGGGAGGCGAGTACGCCTGCACGAGCGCGGTGCTGCCATTGCCGTTGCCGTTGAGTCCGTTCGTGCCCAACGCGTGTTGGCCGTTGCCATTGGTGAAGCCATGCGCTGCGCCATCGGTTGCGTAGTTGCCGTTGAGGGCGTTGGGCGGAGCAGCACTCTGGCTACCCGGCGCCGGTACGCGCTCACCTCGTTCGAACGCGTCGAAGAACGTCCGCCATTCGTCGTCCACCGAGTGCGGCGCCTGACGATACTGGGCGTGGAGATCCTCGACGAAACCTGCGTTGATACCGAACTCGTCGAACATTGCGGATCCCTCCCTTATAGGGGCATGCGCAGCGGCGGTCGAGGGTCTCGGAGGCCGCAAACGCGACCGCTGATCTCGCTAAGGCTCGCTGCTTCGGCTCTCCACCGACACCGACCGCGACAGCGTCGGTGTCGGCGTCGCTGTCGCGGTGATGGAGATGATCGCCGTCGCTGTCGTGGTCGTCGATGTCACGCGGTGCGCGCTCAGCAGCATCACGCGTCGTCGCGAAGCCATCGTGCGAATCGATTCACGAGAGCGCGAGCTCGAGCCGCGGTGTTGGGGCGAGCGGCGCCAGCTCGGTCGGGCGCTCATCGGTTGCTCCCCGAATCCGGTTCGTCCGTGTCTCGCTTGCATCGTCCGTGCGGCCAGACCGGCGATGCGTCGCAGTCCAACCTCATGAAATTACGCCATCCTTGAGGTGGTGCAAGGTGTGCGTTTGTGCGCAGGGCCGTCACCAACGCGGGCGCGAGCGTGAAAGCCACGATCGGACTGTCTTCGACATTCCGGTCCAATGAGCGCCCCGCGCAGCGTGACTACCGCTCGCGCTGCGAGAGCCACGCGGTCAGGTCTGCCGTCGGCTCGAGCACGACCAGCACCGCGTCGATCGTGATCGACGAGACCACCGTGCCTGCGGGCGCGATGTGCACACCGTTACCGTCGCGCCAGACCACCACGCGCACGGCTTGCGAGGTCTGGATCTGGGGATCGTGCACGGTCGTCGGCGTGGAACGTGGCTGCGGCGGCGGTACCGACGCGGTCGCAGCGGGCACGATCGCGGGCATCGCGTACGCCGTCTCGCGATCGCCGTCGTTCATGCGGTCGGCGAGCTCTTCGCCGGTGAGGTTCTGCGTCGGTGAGGCATCCCACTCGGCGGCCGACCTCTCGCGCTCGCCGCGCTCCGCTGCGACGAGCTCGTCGATGCTGCCGATCACGGTGGGATCGGGCTCGGGGCGGCTCCCACGACGACGCATCTTCGTCGTCGCGTTCAACGCCGCGCTTCGCTCGACGGCCGAAGGCGCGCCGGAGAGGTTGCGCGGATCGACACCGACCGCGGTCACCTCACCGACGTCGTTGCGGAGCGCGCGCGCTGCGGTCTCGCCGTCGACGACAGGATGCGGCGCGGTGTCGAGCACGCCCGCCGCCTTCGCTTCGACGTCGAGGTTCTCGCGCGAGCGGCGCCGCGCCTTCGGCGACTTGCCGGTCGTCTCGGGGACGGTGCGGTTCGAGAGGATGCCGCGGCCTGCTTGCGGGCCTTGTCGCGCGTCGCTCGTCGCGAGCGGTCGCGGCGCAGCACGCTGCGGCGCTTGCGGAGCTCTCGGTGCGCTCGACGCGCGCGAGGGAAGCGGAATGGGAGCGGGCGCTGCCGAGCGACCCACCGGTGCCGGCGGCGCGGACTTCGGCGGAACCGGCGGCGGCCTGCTCGGCACCGGCACCGACGGCGCTGCCGATCGCGCGGTCGACGGCCCTACGCTGACGGGCTCCGAGCTGATCGGCTGGCTGATGGGCTGCGCGCTGCCAGGCTGCGGGCTCATCGGCGGGCCCATCATCGTCGGCGGCAGCGGCAGCGGCTGCTCGGGCGGCGCACCGCCGGCGTATCCGGGCCCGTCGGCGATGGATGCTTGCGAACGACGCGCGATCATCGACGCGAGGTCGGACGCCGCCTTCACGAGCTCGAGATAGCGCTCGTCTTGCTCGGCGTCGGCGGCGGCCTCGGCGGCCTTGCGCACCCACTTGATGCCTTCGAGGTTGTCGCCGCGGGCCCACATGGCCTCGGCGGTGGAGAGCGCCCACGATACGTCCTCGGGATCCTCGGGCTTTGCCTCGGGGACCGTGGGTAGGGCGAGCTCGTCTTCGGCGGCCATGCGACGCGAGGGATCGTCGGTGAACACAGCCTGGATGGCAAGTCTTCGCTTCGCGGGGCCCTGGATTTGGGCGCCGACGCGACGGGGGCGCGAGCGCCGAGCCTCTTCAGGCGCCGAGAGCGCCGGTGGCAGCCGCCGCGAGCTCCTCGAGCGACGTGCCGCGTGGAAATCGGCCCTCGGCGCGCTCGGGGCGTCCGCCGCCGCGACCGCCTCGTGCCTTGGCCTGCGCCTGCACGAAGGCGCCGCAATCGAGCTTCGCATCGGCGCCGCGCTGGACGACGAGCACCACCTCGCCGCTGCTCTCGTCGGCGGATGCGCCTCCGCTCACGAGCGCGACCACGCGCGCATCCTTCGTGAGCTCGACGGCGAGCGCTCGTAGACCTGCGAGATCGTCGAGCGGACGCGCGATCGTGACGACGTGAGGTCCGGGCGATGCGGGAAGCGCATCGCGGAGCCCGCGCGCGACGAGCTCGGCGAGCTCCGTGCGCGCCGCGTCGAGCTTCTCCCGGAGGCCCTTCGCTTCGCCGCGCAGCTTGGCCACCGCGGTCGGGATGTCCTGCGCTCCGCACGTGAGATCGGCAGCGAGCGCGGCGAGCACGTCGTGACGCGAGCGCGCGTCGGCGAGCGCGCGCTGACCCGCGTGGAACGTGATGCGGAGCATGCCCTTGTACTTCTCGGTGGCGACGACGCGGATCTGTCCGATCTGTCCGGTGCGCGTGCAGTGCGTGCCGCCGCAGGGCGTGAGATCGAAGCCCTCGATGGAGACGATACGCACGCCGGCCGCGGATTTCTCGGCGTTTGGTTGCTTCCGCAGATCGAGCTTCGCGAGGTCTTCGGCCGACGGAAACGACGTGACCACGGGGACGTCGCTCATGACCACCGCGTTGACGAGGTCCTCGGCGCGATGGAGATCGGCATCGGAGAGGCCGGGTCGGCTGACGTCGATGGTGCACGACGCGGCTCCGAGTCGCGCCGACACCGTATCGGCGCGCGCGGCGTTCGCGAGCGCACGAGAGAGCGCGTGCTGCGCGGTGTGCTGGACCATGTTGTCGCGACGTCGGACCTCGTCGACGGCGCCGCGCACGGTCAGCTCGGCGGCGGCAGCGCCGGCGAGGAGCTCGGCGAGCGCCGGCTCGAGCGCGCCGTCGATGACGTGATGGATCGCGCCGTCCTCGACCTGCGTGTCGGCGATGCGAACGACGTGCGCTCCGAGCGTCAGCGTGCCGAGATCGCCGAGCTGACCACCGCCCTCGGGGTAGAACATCGTCTGCGGCAGGACCAGGGAGGGCTTGCCGGCATGGGTCCCGAGCGAGGCCCCGCGCGTCTCGAACGAGGTGGCGTGGGCGTCGGACCAGTAGAGCTTTTCAGTGGAGTTCATGCAGATAAGGGTCGATCGGGCGAGAATCCTAGCGCTGGCGCTGTCGTTCCGCGAGACGCCGCACCAGGCTTCGACTAGCGTGCGCGGCATGTCGAACGCGAAGCCGGCGACGAGCAGCAAAGGGTCGAAGAAGGCGAAGGGCGAAGCGCCCGATCCGCCGGCCCTCGACGCGTCCGCTCCGGCCGACCTCGCGCGAGCTTTCTCGAACGCGTGGACGGTCGACCTCACCCGGTCCTCGCCGGACACCACGCCGCGACGGGCCCAGGCCATCGGCGCGGCGCTCAAGCTCGCCCCCGACAGCATGCGCCTCGTGCTCGACGCCCTCGTCGCGTACGTGCCGCTGCTCGGCGAGGTCGACGCGGTCATGACGCGCGACTCGAAGACCCCGAAGGAGCGCGAGACCCGCAAGCCCTGGCAGTCGCGGCTGGCCGGTGTCGGCATCACCGCTCATGCGCTGCGGCTCGCGCAGTCGGACGAGGCAGACGCCGCGCTCGCTGCGCTGCTCGCGAGCTCGTCGAGCGAGATGGTCCGCGAGGAGATCGCGAAGGCGCTCCTCGGCGACGCGACCCTCGGCACGAAGCCCGGTGCGCTCGAGGCGCTCGTCGCGTTCCTCGATGACCCCGCGTGCACCGACCTCGCGCTGCTGCGCGCGGGCTTCCGCTCGCTGTACACGCTCGACACCAAGAAGGCGCACGCGCGCTGGCGCAAGGTCCTGACTGCGCCCGACGTTGCGAACCCGCGGTCGGTGTGGCTCGCGAAGATCGCGTTCGAGCAGATGGAGGCCCACAAGGCCGACGTCGACGATCTCGCGCCGGTGGTGTTCCCGCTCATCAAGCTGCCGAAGAGCGGTCGCGGCGAGGATCTCCAGACGGCGGCCGTTCGGTATGCCGGTCTGACGCGCGACCACTACCTCGCGCTGCTCAAGTACGTCGCCGACAAGGACGACGCGCAGGTGCTCGTCGACGCCGTCGCGGAGCGCTTCTACTGGGCATCGCTCGGCGCGAACGGCGTGAAGCAGGAAGAGGTCCGGCCTCTCTTCAAGGCGCTCGAGAAGCGCTATCTCGAAAAGGGCGACAATTCGCGCGCCAGCGTCTTCACGAAGCTCCTCGCGGGTCTCGTCCGCGAAGGGAAGTCGTAAGCGCTCTTACTGGGGACGAGGGACGGGAGAGGGCGAGTCATGCACGTGGTCGTCAACGGCAGCTCACGCGAAATCCCCGAGGGGTTGACGGTGAAGGACCTCGTGGCGCACCTCGGCCTGAGCGAAGGCCCGGTCGCGGTGGAGATCAACCGCGAGATCGTCCCGCGCGCCGAGCACGCCACGCGAGCCGTCGCGACGGGCGACACGATCGAGATCGTCCACTTCGTCGGCGGCGGCTGACCCCGAGAGCGAGAAACGGCGAGCCGCGTCTCGCTGCTTCTCCAATTCGATCAGCTAGGGTCCGCAGCGGTCGCGGGCGCGCAGCACCAACGCTTGCACCTCGGATTGCGCGCGCTGCGTGATGGCGGTCGCGCGGTCGGATCTGCGCGCCACGAACGGGTCGCCCACCGAGACCACCATGCGCGTCGGACGGCTCTTCGCCATGCGCGACAGGTGAGAGCCGAACGACTCGTTCACGAACGCGGCGCCCGAGGCCCGGGGGTACGCGATGCCCACCGGGAGCACCTCGGCCTCCGCCCGCACCGCCGAGACGAACGCGCCGCCATGAAAAGGGCGAACCTCGTCGCCGTCGAACGTGGTGCCCTCGGGGAACAGGTTGATGGTCTGACCCTCTTCGAGGTGCTTCTGGATCGCGCGAATCGTGGCGGCGCCGCTCTTCGCGCTCGAGCGATCGACGAAGACCGTCCCCACCGCGCGCGCCGCGGCGCCCACCACCGGCCAGGTCGCGAGGTCGGCGCGGCTCACCATCGTGCCGCCGAAGAGCGCGAGCACGACGCCGATATCGATGGCCGAGCGATGGTTGGTGACCACGAGGCGTCCACGTCCACGACCCTGGGTCGGGGGAGGGATGGTTCCTTCGACGACCACCTCGATCGCGAACAGCGAGAGCAGCGAGCGCGCCCAGCGGCCGACCCATGCGTCGCGCACCGCGCTGCGATCGGCGTCGCTCACCGTCGCCATGCGCGCCACGAACGGCGGCAGCATCGCGGCGGTCAATCCCACGAAGCCACTCGCGCGTGCGGCCTGCCGTGCGCGACCCGTCACCGCGTCGATCACCACAGTTTCCTCAACGCGTAGGCCACGTACTCGATGCCGCGGCGCGCGAGGGGACGCGCGCGCCACTCGTAGAGATCGAGCCGCTTCGCGCTCGCGACGTCGCGGTCGAACCAATTGCGCGCATACGTCGCGAAGGCGCCGTCCTCCACCGCGATGTTCACCTCGAGGTTCTTCGCGCGCGAGCGCTCGTCGAGGTTGTAGCTGCCGATCATCGCGAACGCGTCGTCGATGACCACCGTCTTCGCGTGCATCATCGGTCCGGGGTAGCAGAACATCTCGATGCCGCGCCGGAGCAGCGACTCGTACATCGCCTCGAGCGCGAACTGCACTACCGCGACGTCGCTCTTCGCGGGGACGAGCACGCGCACGCGAACGCCGCGCAGGACGGCGCGGAAGAGCGCGTTGCGAACGCCACGATCGGGCAGGAAATACGAGTTCGCGACGTCGATCGACGTCTTCGCGCGATTGATGCGCGAGAGGTACTCCTTCATCAAGTTGCGCCGCTGTCGCCGCAGGCTCGCGAGCACATAGACGCGTCCCGTCGGCCGCTTGCTCAGCGGGACGAGATCGCGCGGCACGTTCATCGGCACGAGCTCGTGCGGTAGGTTGCGGAACCACACGCGGCGCCACGTCTTGTAGAAGAGCGTGCGCAGCTCCTCGACGACGTGGCCCTTCACCTGGATCATGTCGTCGCGCCACGCTTCGCCGCCGTCCTCGAGCGGCAGCCACGGTCGCGCGAGGTTCAGGCCGCCGGTGAAGCCGGTGCGCTTGTCGATGACGAGGATCTTCCGGTGGTCGCGCTGATCCATCCGCGCGAGCTGGAACGACGGGCGGAGCGGCGACACGGGATGGTACTCGCGCACCTCGCCGCCGGCGGCGACGAGCGGCTGCCAGAACGCGGGCGTGATCGCGAGGCTTCCCACGGCGTCGTAGATGACGCGCACGGTGACGCCCTTTCGCGCCATCCGCGTGAGCGCCTCGCGGAACCTCACGCCCACGGCGTCGGCACCGACCCAGTACATCTCGAGGAGGATCTCGCGCTCCGCGCTCTCGATCGCCTCGAGCATCGCCGGGAACGCCTCGATGCCGTCGCGGAGCAAGCGCACCTCGTCGCCGCCCACCACGAACCACGGGCCGGGCGCGTCGGTGCGCTCCCACCACTCGGGCGCGAGCGTGCTCATGGTGTCGCCGCCGCGGGCTTCACGCGCGGAGGCCGCGCCGCGACCACCACCATCGACTCTTCGCCGAGGTACTTGGCGGCGAACGCGCGCACGTCCTCGATGCCGGCGCGCCCGCGCGGGAACGGCTGCGCGGACGATGCGATCGGCTCACCGCGCCACGTCGCGACGATGCGAGCCCGCGGATCCAGCGCGATCGCGACGGCGTCGCGCGCGGCCGCGGCCGTGGCGCGATCGTGATCGGGCGCGGCGAGGCCGCTCTTCTTGAGGCGATCGACCAGCGCGCGCGCTTGCATGACGGCGTTGTCGAGCGCGACCTGCGTGCTCACGATTCGCAGGACGAGCGCGGGCGCTCGCGGCCAACCCACGACACGCGACGACCACGAGCGCGCGAGCGCACCGTTCGTTCCCCCGAACGCCTTGTCGAGGAGCCCGCCGTCGCCGTCGAGCGCAGCCGCGAGCAAGGTCGCCGCAGCGCGTGCCTTCTCGTCGCCGGCCGCGAACGGGAACGCGAGGTACGCCTCGGGGGCGGCGCCGTTGCGGGGCTCGATGGCATACGTGCCTGCCCGCGGCGCCGCGGCGGGCGTCGACGGCCGACATGCGCGAGCGCCTTCGAAACGCCGATCGATCCAGCGATCGGCGGCGCGCAGCGCGGCGTCTCCTTGCGCAGCATCGACGTTGGCGAGCACGGCGACACGCAGCGGACCGGCGCGCAAGGCTTGACCGCGTGCGAGCACCGAAGCATCGGCGGAGCGCGCAAGCGTGTCCTCACGACCGAGCGCGTCGAACCACGACGCGTGTCCAGGCGCGATGGCGGCGGCGACGAGACCGAGCGCGGGACCGTCCGCGCGAACGTCGTGATGGAGGAGCCCAGCCCGGGCGCGCGTGACGGCGGCGCTCGCGATCGGCTCCGACGCGAAGCTCCGCGCGACGACGTCCGCGAGGCGTCGAGCCTGCGCGGACGCGGTCTCCCCGCTCGATGCGGGACCATGCGCGAGCAGACCGGCTCCGTCGGGAACCACCCACGGCTCGACGCGCGCATCCGGCGAGCTCTTCGCCATCTCGGAGACGGCCATCGTGAACAGCGCGGTGAGCCCCGCGTCGGCATCGCTCTCGCCGTCCGCGCCGCACGGCGACGCGATGAGCACCCAGGTCTCGCCTTGTCCCGGCTCGACGCGCACGCGTCCTTCGGCCACGGGCTTCTGCCACGACAGCGCAGCCCGAGCCACCGCGGACGCAAGCACCTCCCGCGATGGCTCGAGCGCTCCCTCCGCGTTCGGACTGGATCCCCTCCGCAACGGTATGCCGAGCGCCACCGATCCGCGCATCACGCTCGTGGCCGTGGCCGTGGCCGTGGCCGTGGCCGTGCCCGGTCCCGTCCACGAATCCGCAAGCGCCCACCACGCCGCGCGCTCCGCCGCCTCGCGCG
>JAXDMI010001154.1:0-12596 GCA_034666145.1 Myxococcales bacterium
TGGCTCGATCCCGAGCGCGTGCGGCTCATCGTGCGCGCCGTCGCCGAGGAGCTCGGCAAGGCCGACTCCGCCCACGCCCTCGACTACCGGAAGCGCGCCACCGAGATCGACGAGTCGCTCGCGGCGCTCGACAAGGAGGTCGAGGCACGCACGAAGGCCCTAAAAACCAGGGGCTTCGTGACGTTCCACGGCAGCTTCCAGTACTTCGCGGAGCGCTACAAGCTCGACATCATCGCGGTCATCGAGCCGTATCCCGGCTCGCAGCCGTCGGGCGCGTACGTGAGCAAGGTGCTCGACGTCATCAAGTCGAAGAACGTGCCGGCGCTCTTCAGCGAGCCGCAACTCGACTCGCGACCTGCCAAGGTGCTGTCCGACGAGGCGAAGATCCCGCTCGGCGTGCTCGATCCGGTGGGGGGCGGTCCCGAGACCGACAGCTACGAGAAGATGATCCGCTTCGACGTCACCCAGCTCGAGAAGCATCTCAAGTGAGCGAGGCGAAGGACGGCAATACGAAGGACAGCGCAGCGCCGCCTCCGATGTCGCGCGGGCTCGGGCCTGCGTCGCGCGTGCCGCTGCGCCCTTCGCACGTACCGTTCATCGGAACGCTGCCGCCGGCGGATGCGCCGCGCGTCCTCGAGGTGATCGGCGTGACGAAGCGCTTCGGCGAGAAGGTGGTGCTCGACGACGTGACGTTCCACGTCCCGATCGGCGAGTTCCTCTGCTTGTGCGGCCCGAACGGCGCGGGCAAGAGCACGCTCCTCAAGGCGATCCTCGGGCTCGTGGTGCCCGACAAGGGATCGATCCGCATCTCGGGTCTGCCGGCGCGCGAAGGTCGTTCGAAGATCGGCTACGTGCCCCAGCGGAAGGCATTCGATCGCGATTTTCCGGCATCGCCGCTCGAGGTCATCGTCGCGAACCTCCGTGGGCGATGGCCGCTGCGCATCACGAAGGAGGAGCGCGACCTCGCGATGGCGATGCTCGAGAAGACCGGCGCGGGTCCGCTCGCCAACGCGCAGATGCGCGATCTCTCCGGCGGCGAGACGCAGCGCGTGTTCCTCGCGCGCGCGCTCGCGACGAAGCCCGACCTCCTCATCCTCGACGAGCCGACCGCGGGCGTGGACGTCGGTGGACGCGCAGCGATCGTCGACCTCATGGCCGAGATCAGCGCGAGCGCGTCGATCGCAGCCATCCTCGTCACGCACAACCTCCAAGCGGTGGCCCGTTGCGCGGAGCGCGTCGTGTACCTCGAAAGGTCTGTGAAGGCCTGGGGCCTGTGGACGGAGCTCAGTAGCGATCAGGACCTGAGCGCGATCCAGATCGCCTCGGGTGACCATCGCGCCATGGCTCTGGACGGTGATTGAAGCCACCTGCGACAACCGCGCACCTGCTCGTTGGGCCCGTCGAACCGAGGTCGCAACGAACTGGACCGTGGGAAGGCCGCGCGATCAGGCCGGTTAATTCGAGGCCGCGTAGATGGAAGCGCTCGGATCAGGATGCTACCTTGAGGGTCTGGACGTGGCTCGTCCGCGGCCGCATCCTTGCTCCGTCCCGCCTCCGCCCCGCCTCCATCCCGCCAAGACGCCTGCCGTTCGCTCTCCTCTCTGAATTTCTGATCGCCTTTTGATCGCTTTCTGATCGCCCCGCCCCTCGTCCATCGCCCATGTCCCGAAGCCCCGAGATCCCGATCGTCCTATGGGTGTGCGCAGCCATCTGCGCGCACTTCATGATGGGCGGCGGCACCGAGGAGGTCTCGAAGCAGCTGCACAAGGTGACGGACGACCATCGCTACATCTCGATGCTCGGCGCCGAGGCACGTGAGCGCACCCGCGCGAGCGAGCAGCAGTTCGACATCGCGCTCGTCGGCGAAGGCGCGAAGCCGCAGGAAGAAGAGCCGCCGCCCGAGCCGCCGAAGCCGCCGCCGGTTCCCGAGAAGAAGGTCGAGCCCGCGAAGCCCGAGCCGCCCAAGAAAGAGGCGAACAAGCCCGAGCCGCCGAAGCCCGAGCTCAAGATCGTCGTGAAGCCCGACGATCCGCTGAAGAAGCTCGACGAGCAGCCGCTCAAGATGGACAAGCGGATCGCCGTCAAGCAGCACGCGCAGCCGAAGCAGGAAGACAATCCGAACGCGCGCTTCATCGCCGACGAAGCGAACAAGGTCGAAGAAGAGAAGGTCGCGACGCAGACTGCTCACGACGAGGACGCGGAGAACCCGACGCCCGGCGCGAACAAGACTAACGGCCCCAAGGACCGCACTGGGGACAGCCAGCGCACGAAGATCGCCGACAGCGACGAGCACAAAGGCAACAAGGACAACGCGCCCGGCGAGAAGGGCTCCACGTTCGAGCCGAACAAGGACAACAAGCCGGTCGACAAGCCGATGACGGCGACGATCGTCCCGGCGCCTCCTGCCGCGGCGGTTCCGAAGTCCGGCGGTGACGGCCGCGCTCCTTCTCAGGTCTCCGAGAAGGAGTCGCCTCCGCAGCTCGCGCCCGGCGCGCAGCCCACGCCCTCGTTCGACATCGTGCAGTCGAACAACGGCGCGTCGTGGTTCACGCCGGTCAAGCCGCCGGGCCAACAGAACGCGCCCTCTCCGATCGCGGGGACCACCAACCAGAACAAGCCCGTCGTTCCGAACGCGCAGCAGAACACCAAGTGGCTCGGCCTCGGCGGAAGCCCGGGCCCCGGTCAGGTCAACATCAACCTGACGACGCAGGGCGTGGTCGCGGTCGTCGGCTCCGATCAGCTTCGTAAGGAGCGCGAGGCCGACGGCGAGCGTCGCAAGAGCGAGCATCGCGGCTCGTGGACGGCCTCGAACTTCGAGCGCTGGAAGAACGCCATCGAGAACTACGTCTCCAGCGTGAAGCCGGGCAACCAGACCGCGCTCAACACTGCGGCGGTACCGTTCGCGTCGTACCTCAACACGATCCACAACCGGATCCACCCGCTCTTCGCCGACAGCTTCCTCGGCTCGCTCGACAACCTCCCGAAGACGCATCCGCTGAACTCGCCGCGCCTCATCACGCGCATCGAGATCGTGGTGAGCCCGAAGGAAGGCCGCATCGTGAAGCTCGGCGTCGTGAAGACGAGCGGCATCACCGCATTCGACATCGCCGCGCTCGACTCGGTGCATCGCGCGCAGCCGTTCGGCCCCGCGCCGGGCGCGATCGTCTCGCCCGACGGCAACGTGTACCTCCACTGGGAGTTCCACCGCGACGAGGTCTTCGCGTGCTCGACGATGCATGCGCGTCCGTTCCTCCTCAACACGCCCGCGAAGGGCCCGACCGAGGAGCCGCAGCCGCCCGCACCCGCGCCGAAGGGCCCGCAGGAGCGCGGTGCGCCGCCGCCGGTGAATCTCCACGAGATGCGCGAAGGCGCAGCTCCCCCGGCGCAACGCGATCCGCGCGTCCAGCCGCAAGCCGGCTGAGCTACGACGTAATTTCACGCGGCGTGGTAGGCTCGCGTCGCTTTTGATGGCCGCGTCGAACTCGTCGAACATCGCTCGCGAGGAGCCTGTCGCTCCGAGCCCGAGCATCGCCTGGGCCGGCAGCGCGCTCGTCCTCACCGCGATCGTGGGTGCCGTGTCGAAGGTCTTCGGCGTGCTCGTCGCGCCGGGCATGCGCGGTATCGCGTCCCAGCGCGCGATGGACATCACGGAGATCATCTCCGCCACGCTCAGCTACACGTTCGCCGCGCTCCTCGTGGCGCTCATCTGCGGCGGCTCGTTCGAGCTCGCACGCGCCAGGAAGATCGGCGTGACGGCGCGCGGAAGCGTGGTGGCGATCTCCGGTCTCGTGGTGGCGCTCGCGTCGCCCGCTGTCGTGCAGCGCCTGCACACGATGGCCGCCCTCGCCCTCGCGGTCGTCGCGAGCATCATCGCGATCATCGCTTCGACGGCGACCATCCGCGTCGCGCAGACGCGTGCAGTCGGCGCGGTGCTCGGCATGTTCGCGCTCTCGGGCGTGCTCCGTCCCATCGCCTGGGAGGTGACGTCGCTCGCCGGTGAGCGCGCGAGCCTCGGCCTCTACTACACGGGGCGCGGCCTCGCGACCTTTGCCGTGGTCGTACAAGCCCTTGCCGTGCTGCTCGCCGCCGCGTGGCTCGGGACGCGTTCGCGATTCCGCGGTCGCCTCCTCGCGAACGCCGCCATCGTCGGCGCGTTCGTCATCACCTACTTCGCAGCCCGCGATGGTGGCGACACGCCGTCTGCGCTCGAGGCGGTGTTGCACGGCTCGCTGTCACAGGCAGCAGGCGTTCCCCTGCCCTACGGGCTCACGAGCATCGCTGCGTTCCTCGTGCCCGCGACGATCCTGCTGGCGCTCGTGGCGGTCGTCCAGCGCGCCATTCCGCCCGCGGTCCTCGCGGCGCTCGCGCTCGCTCTCCTCTCGCACGGCGCGTTCGACGTGCCGCTCCATGCGCTCGCTGTCACTGCGGCCGCGCAGTGGGCGATGCTCGCCATGGTCGACGACCGCTCGATGTGGGCCGCCATGGTCCGAGCAGAACGAACGACGCCGCGCGCGCCGCCGCCGTCACGTCCTGCGGCGTCCGAAGCTGGCCCGGGCTGACCCGCTGCCGTTTCAGCGACCCGGCGTGAAGCAGCCGATGTCGGAGTTCGAGCTGAACTTGTAGAGGCCGACGCAGTAGTTCGCGGGAACCGTCGCATCGTCCATGGTGGTGCAAGCGATCGGGGCGCCCGGCTTCGCCGACGCCGGGCACATCTTCGCCGTCATGGTGCACGTGACGGCGGACTTCTTCGCGCACGCATGCTCGGTCGTGTACTGGCCCTTGATGCAGAGCCCGTCGTCGCCGCAGTCGGCGTCGTTGCGGCACGGTGAGCAGAGCGAACCGTCGCCGACGCACAGCGCAGCGCGCGGGTAGCAGATCTTCGCGCCGACGCCGCCGTCGATGCAGCGTGCCTCGAAGTTGCAGTTCTGATCCGTCGTGCACTCGGGCGCGCAGATGCCCGCGCCGTTCTTGTCGCCGACGCAGTGCTGCGGCGCGCCGTTGACGCTCGCGCAGTCGAAGTCCGCCGTGCAAGGCGTGCAGTAGTCGCGGCGTAGACAGACGTTGGTCGTCTCGTGCAACGTGGGCTTCGCGGTCCCGACGTTCGGCGCGACGTTGACCGTCCCGCAGTAGTAGCCGGCGGCGCACTCGCTGTCGGCGTTGCAGCCGAAGCGCGTGCAGTACGCCGCGGCGTCGGCGGGCGACGTGCCGTAGCAGAAGAAGCCCTGCGCGGTGTCGCAGTCGGGGCCCTTGATGCCGCCCGTCGGATTGCACGCCGCGCCAAACTGCTTGGGACCCGCGGTGAACTCACGCGTGAGCCGCTTGCAGAACGGCGTGTCGTAGATCTCGGCGGGCGCATCGTTGCAGCACCACTGACCGTCGCCCGCGTCGATGCATCCCTTGGGCGTCGACGTACCGCACGTGTACGCCGTGAGATGCGTTCCGCCGAGCGAGCTGAAGGCGTCGCAGTAGGTCGTGGTCTTGTCGGCCGGGCCCTTCGTGCAGCCGTCGATCACCGAAGGCGAGCTGCCGCCGACGCACACGGCGCCTGACGGACAGTTGGTCGCGGGATCGGTGTTGCTCGAGCAAGGACGGCGGCACTTCGTCTCGCCATCGCCCGCGAGGCACTTGTTGCCGGGAAGGCACTTCGTCTCGTCGCACGTGAGCTGCAGACCCGACGTGCCCGCATCGGACGGCGCGGTGACCACCTTGTTGCTGCACGCGGGGACCATCGAAACGAGCAGCGCCGCGGCGGCAAGGCTGGCACCCAAAGCGAAGACAGACTTCATGTCTCGCCATTACCGCTGGGCCGCGGGGGTGACAAGCGGTCGCCGATCCGTGTTTTCGGCGGTTTGTGGGGCGATCTCCCCCCCGGTCATGGAACCGCGCGTTGCCGTAGCGCGTAACGCACTGTGACGCTGGATGTCGGACCCGGCGGAGACCGGCACGCCACTCACAAATGCGCTAGGGTTCCCTTGACGGCGGCTCGGGTGGAAGTACCCTCCAGCGCGCCCGCAGATACCCGTCCGACTTCCGTCGACGTCCCGCCGACGTCCCGCCCCCTCCGAGGTTACTCCCATGAAGATCGCCAGCCTCTCGTTCCTCGCGCTCGCCGCACTCGCTGCCTGCTCCTCCACGAACAGCACCGGCACGACGGGCACCGGCACCGGCGCTCCGGGCACTCCGGATCAGGGCCTCGGCGGCGACGGCGACACGTCGGCGACGGCGGCGCCCGACAAGAACCCGGATGGCGTTGCGTACCCGACGACCAACATCGGTACGAACCCGCGCGTCGGATCGACCCGCGGCAACACGCTCGCGAACTACAAGTTCCTCGGCTACCCGGACGGCGACATGACGAAGGGCCTCCAGGCGATCTCGATGGCGACGCTCTTCGACCCGACCGGCGCGAAGGTGAAGCTGATTCACGTCCAGGCATCGGGCAGCTGGTGCGTCTACTGCCAGGAAGAGACGAAGACGATCACGCCGATGCGCCAGAAGCTCGCCGACCGCAAGGTCGCGTGGATCATCAGCCTCGCGGAAGGCCCCACGCCCGGCAGCCCGTCGACGACGCAGGACCTCAACAAGTGGGTCAGCCAGTTCAAGGCGCCCTACACGCATCTCCTCGATCCGGCGAACAAGAACTTCGGTCCGTTCTACGACGCGGCCGCGCTCCCCTGGAACGCGAACATCAACGCCGAGACGATGGAGATCCTCTCGTCGGGCGTCGGTGCGACGACGGCCGAGCAGGCCATTCTCGACGACGTCGACAGCTGGCTCGCGAAGATCGACAACGGCTCGCTGAAGTGACCTCGTGAAGAAGAGTATGCGGGGCATCCAACGTCTCGGGATCACGGTCGTGGCGCTCTGCGCTGCGACCGTTGTCGCTTGTGCTCGCCAAGAAGACGGACAAGCCCAGCAGGGCGGTCAGGGCTCGACGTCGGCGGCGTCCGTCGGCGCCGGCGCACCCGCGTCGGACTTCAACGCGCGCGACATCGAAGGGCACAACATCAAGCTGTCGAGCTACCTCGGCAAAGAGGTGGTGCTGCTCAACTTCTGCGCGACCTGGTGCGAGCCGTGCGTCGCGGAGTTCCCGCACCTCCGCAAGATGTACGAGGCGAACAAGGCCAAGGGCTTCATCATCCTCGCCATCGCGATGGATGGGCCCGAGACCGTCGCCAACGTCCCCGCGTTCGCACGCCGGAACCAGCTCAATTTCCCGATGCTGACCGACGAGGACTCGCGCATCGCGTCGCTCTACAACCCGAAGAAGTCGGCGCCACTCTCGGTGCTCATCGACAAGAGCGGCAAGATCGTCACCATCCGTGAGGGGTACAACCCCGGTGACGAGGAGTTCCTCGCGAAGGACGTGGCGAAAGCACTCGACGGGATTGCACGGGAGAACGCGCCGCAGTAACAATCGGAGCCCTAGTGACGATAGGTCGCAGGGGGGCAGTTTCTCGAAGGACCGCGATCGCGGTCGCTTCCTCTCTCTGCGGTGCTCTCGCATTGGCGAGCCCGCGTGTGGCGCACGCCGTCGACCTGCCGAAGGTCGACGACAGCCCCGTCACCCTCGACGTCACCGAGACCTCGATCATCGCGCAGCACTTCAATGCGCGCGAAGGCGAGGTCCCCAACGATCAGGGCTACTTCGCGTGGCTGAATCGGCTGAACCTGGTTCTCAGCTGGAAGAAGTTCACGTTCGGTACGCGCCTGGACTCGTCGGTCTACACGCTGCGCCCCGAGGATCGCTCGTTCGACGATCCGCAGATCGCGCGCAACGTGCGACAAGACGGCACCACGCGCTACCGCAACGCGCTCTACCCGGCGAAGGTCTTCCTCACGTACAAGACCGACGGCCTCGAGGTCACTGCAGGTGACGCCTACGTGCAGTTCGGTCGCGGCCTCGTGCTCTCGCTGCGCAAGGTCGACGAGCTCGGCATCGACACGACGCTGCTCGGCGCGAAGCTCGTCGCCACCAAGGACGTCTTCAGCCTGACGCTGGTCGCCGGCATCACCAACCCCACGCGCGTCGACGAGCCCTCCGGTCGCGCGCTCTTCCTTCCGCTCCCGCTCGACAACGATCCGCGCGGCGTGAAGCCCCTCTTCGGCAATGACCGCATCGTCGGCGCATCGGTCACGGCGGGTCGCGGTCAGCCGGTGGTCCTCTCGACGAACGCCGTGCTGCTGACGCGCTGCGCGCCGTACAGCTACGACGCCAACGGGCTCGTGAACGACAGCACGTTCGATGCTCCGTTCGGGACGTGCAACGACTCGGATCGCTCGACGTTCCTCTCCACGCTCCCGGTCCGCAATCAATCGCGCTCGACCGTCAACGCCAGCCAGACGGTGGAGGTGCCGAACCTCTGGGGTCACGGCAACATCTATCTCGAAGGCGCGATCCAGAAGCGCGACCCCGACTCGGCCACCGCGGACAACGAGGGCAACGCGCTCTATGCTTCGGTCGTCAGCTCGGGCGGGCCGGTGACCAACACCGTCGAGATGAAGAGCTACCGAAACTTCCGGCCGCTCGCCGCGTCGGTGAACATCTCGCGCGCGTCGGCCTTCGCCAACATCGCGTACTCCGCGCCGCCCACTGCAGAGCCCGTCATCGCGGACTCGCAGTTCTTCGACTTCAACGTCTGCGTCACGGGCGCACGCGATCGGTTCGACTATCGACTCACGGACACGCTGCTCGTCTACGGCACGTTCGGCTACTTCGTGACCAAGACCGAGCAACCGACCGGCACCTGCGATCGCTTCGGTCGCAGCGGCGCCACCGACAAGGACGGGACGACCGACCTCGTCTCCGACGCGAGCATCGGCAGCGAGTTTCGCTTCGACAACGACAAGTCGACCGGCTTCCTGAACCTCAATGGTCGCCACGACGTCAAAGCCAACGGCGACCTCTATTACGACGAGGTCGCGTTCCAGTACTCGATCACGAAGCACCTCACCGGGCCTTACTCCCTCGAGCTGGCCGGGCGGCATCGCCTCCTGCACCAGATCGATCACAACATTCGCGGAGACTCGTTCACCGGTTCACCGTGGCGACAGGGCGAGCACATGACGGCGCTCAAGGTCGCGCCGAAATGGATCTTCTCGCAGGGCATCGAGTACACGACCGAGGTCGGGCTGCCGACGTACTACGTGAACGGCGGCATCCTCTACAAGTTCACGAGTCAGTCGAACATCCGTCTCTACGCCGGTCAGAACCGCGGCGGACTCCGCTGCGTGAGCGGCATCTGTCGCGTGTTCCCGGCGTTCAGCGGCGCGCGCGCCGAGCTGACCGTCCGCTTCTGACGGGCCGAGCGCGGCTCACTTCGCGACGCGAACGATCGCGCCACCCGCGCCGTTGAAGGGGTCGCCGGAGTTCGTCCAGTAGACGCTCTTCTCGTCGAGGACGACGGCGTGCGGGTACAGCTGGCTCGCTGCCAAGACGACGCTGCCTCCGTCGGCGCAGCCGGCCACGGCGCAGCGCTGGATGCTGCCTACCGAGAGCTGGTCGTTGAAGTAGACCACGTTCCCCTCGATGGCGAAGCGCTCGATAGGCGTGCCGGGCGGCTCGAAGATCTTCCGCACGGCGCCTCCGTCGCGAGCGACCGCGCGAAGGCCGGCACCGTTGGCGAACAGCACCTCGGCTCCGCGCACCTCGACTTGCCGGACGCTCTGACCCACAACGAGCGTGGTCGGCACGCCCCCAGCGTCTTCCTTCGCCCGCAAGTTTCCGCCGCTGGGAACGATCGTCGACCAGAAGAGCGCGTCGCCGTCGCTCGCGACGAAGCCCGGGAATCCCTCGCCCGCGGCGAGGAACGTGACGCCCGATGTGCACGGCAATGTGCATCGACCGACGCGACCGTCGAAGGCGAGCTCGGAGAAGAGAAGGACACCACCGTCGGCGAGCCCGACGAACTGCGGAGCAGCGAGCGGGGCCACGACGGGCTGCGGACCCGGGCCGCCGCATCCGGTAACGGGACATCGATAGATACCGCCGTCGTCGTCTCCGATCGTGAAGTAGACGTCGGTGCCGGAACGGACGAGACCCTCGCCGAGATTGGTTCCGGTCGGTCCGTCGTAGATGGTCTCGGCCGCGCCGCCGTCGATCGGCGCGCGCCGAACGTCACTGTCGAAGGAGGTCGTCCAGTAGACATGCGTAGCATCTACGGCGAGCCCGACTGGACCACCCGGGTCCATGGCGATGACCACGGGCTGGCAGCGGCTGTCGACGCAACCGCCGCCCAGGCAATCGTGACCACATGCTCCACAGTTGAAGCGATCGACCGTGGTGTCCGTGCACGGATGAACGACGACGTCGGTAGCTGCATCGTGCGGCGCGCCGTCGGGCGATCCGTCGACGCCGGGGCCGGTCTCGCTACCTCCGCCTTCATTTGCGCCGCTCTCGGTGGTCATGACGCCGCCGCCGTCGGGGTCGAACACCGCGCTCTCGTTGCCCAGGAGCGCATTGCAACCGAGCCACACGCAACCTGCTGCCCACACGAACAGAACGAGGGTCCCGCGACGGCGCATCAGAAGCTTCCTTCGACGCGAACGCCCGAGAGCGACGTGCCGACGCGCGTGCGTGACGAGGGTGCGGTGAACCAGAGTACTGCGGTCCCGGCGAGGAACACTCCGCCGGCGATGAACGACACGGTCGACACGTTCCCGGCGGTCGTCGCCGCGTTCCACGCCGAGGTCCCCGACTCGGTCGGACAACGAAACGCGTAGGTCTCCGACGGACACTCGCCCTGTGCCGACGAGCGCTTCGAGAGGGCGACGATGCCGGACACCGCACCGACCGCGACCCCGACGAGGCCGATGCCTCCCGCGACGAGCGCCAACCTCTTCTGCGTGGGTGAAGGCGGTGCGGTCACCGGCGCTGGCGCCTCGCGAACGGTGGTATCGACCAGCTCCGGCACGCTCAGCTCGGCGAGCTTGCTCTCTTGCGCCGTGACCGTGCTCTCCCACGATGCATGCGACGGCGCCGACGCCGCGACGCGATGCGCACCGGGATCGATCGGAAACGGCTCGCTCCATGCCGTCTTCGGAAGGAGCACCTCGTCGATGCGGATCTCGAGCCCCGGCGCGGTCGCCTGCACGTCGAGATGGACGCGCGCGAGCTTCGGTGCGAGCGCGGCGACGCGCTCCTTCGCGCTGCGTTCGCGCTCGAATTTACCGGCCGCGCGCGCGATCCTCGCCACCTCTTCGAAGAGCGCGAATGCCGTCGCGGTGCGTCCGATGTGCTCGTAGCAGTCGGCGAGGTTGAACTGCGTACCGACCGCAGGATCGAGCTTCTGGCTCGCCTCGAGCTTCGGACATGCCGCCGCGTAGTCGCCCTTCTCGACGAGCGCGCGCGCGTCCTGGAACAGCTGCTCCGCCGACGGCGTCGCGTCATCGGCACGCGCGATGCTCGTCGTCGAGGCCGTGAGCGCGGCGCTCACGACGAGCGACGCAATCCAGCGTGACGCCAATCGCGGCCTCGCGCGTTCGTTCCGATCCCCCAGCCTCATGCCGGCTCAATCATAACGTGACGATGCGGTCGTTGCAGGCTGAACCGGCTGCGCGCTCGGTGCGGTCGAAGCCGCGGGTTGCGCCGTGGCTCCGGCAGACGAGGCGCCCTTGGTCGCTCGCAATCCAGGGCGTTTCCCGAGCAACGCAGCGGATGGCGACGATGCGACGCTGCCTGTGGCAGCCGCAGTGCCCTCGGTCGACGGCTCTGCGCCCGTCGCGGGCGGCAGAGGGTCGATGGCCGGCGGCGGCAGATCCGCGCCGAGACTCGGCGATGTCGTCTGCGCCGTCGTCGTCGTCGTCACACCATGCGGATTTGCAGCGTGGCTGCGCTCGCGCACGAAGATGACAGCCCCCGCCGCTGCGCCGCCGATGACCACCGTCGCGACGGTGCCGATGACCACCGCGAGCAACGCGCGACTGCGCAGCGCTTCGCCGAAGACGGACGGCGCAGCGAAGCGCGTCGTGTTCGCGTGCGCGAGCTCCGGCGCGGACGGCGCGATCGCCACCTCGAAGTCCGGTGAGCTCTGTCGCGCGCGCTCGACCGCTGCGATGTTGCGCTCGCTCGCGATCGCGATGTTCTTTCCTACCCGCGCAACGCGCTCGGCGGCGCCCGTCGAGAGCGAGCTCGCGAACGGCGCGAGCAGATGCGCGAGCTCGAGAACGCTCGCGGGCCGCGCATCGGGTGATTTCGCGAGACAGCGGAGCACGATGTCGTCGACGGCCGCGGGGATGTCGGCGCGCCGATCGCGGAGGCGCGGCGCGGGATCCTGCAGGATCATCGCGAACAGCTCGGGCATCGAGCTCGCGACGAACGGCGGAGCGCCGGTGAGGAGCTCGTGCATGATGGTGCCGAGCCCCCAGATGTCGGTCCTGCCGTCGACGCGCCGCGACGAACGCATCTGCTCGGGCGCCATGTACTGCGGAGAGCCCATCACGGTCTGCGTCTGCGTCAGCCCGAAGTCCGGCCGCGTGGCGTCGATCGCATTCGTCGCCTTCGAGATGCCGAAGTCGAGGACCTTCACGCACGGCGACCCGTCCGTGCCGGTCGTGAGAAAGAGGTTCGACGGCTTGATGTCCCGATGGACGATCCC
>JAXDMI010001155.1:0-4925 GCA_034666145.1 Myxococcales bacterium
GCCGAGGCGTGGGGCGCGGAGATGGTCGTCAAGGTCAAGGAGCCGCTCCCCTCGGAGTACGGCTTCTTCCGCGAGAACCTGATCCTCTACACGTATCTCCACCTCGCTCCGGAGCCCGAGCTCACGAAGCAGCTCGCGGAGAAGAAGGTCATCGGCGTCGCGTACGAGACGATCGAGCTCGACGACGGTTCCCTTCCCCTCCTCCGCCCGATGAGCGAGGTCGCCGGCAAGATGGCGGTGCAGGTCGGCGCGAGCGTCCTGCAGAAGGAGCACGGCGGTAAGGGCGTCCTCCTCGGCGGCGTGCCCGGCACGCGTCGTGGTCGCGTCGTCATCCTCGGCGGCGGCGTGGTCGGTCGTAACGCCGCCACCATCGCCGTCGGCATGGGCGCACAGGTCACCGTGCTCGACGTGTCGGCAACGACGATGTCGTATCTCGAAGACATCTTCGGCGGCGCCGTCGAGACGCTCTACTCGAACCCCTTCAACATCGAGATGGCGGTGCTTCGCGCCGACCTCGTCGTCGGCGCCGTCCTCGTGACCGGCGCACGCGCGCCGAAGCTCGTCACGCGCGAGCTCATCTCCAAGATGGAGAAGGGGTCCGTCGTCGTCGACGTCGCCGTCGATCAGGGCGGTTGCATCGAGACCTGCCGTCCCACGACGCACGACAACCCGACGTACGAGATCGACGGCGTCGTGCACTACTGCGTCGCCAACATGCCGGGCGCAGTCGCGCAGACGAGCACGTGGGCGCTCACGAACACCACGATGGCTTACGCGTTGAAGATCGCCGACATGGGCATCGCCGCCGCGGCCAAGGCCGACCGCGCGCTGCTCAAGGGCATCAACACGTACGGCGGACACGTCACGTGCGAGCCCGTCGCGCAGGCGCACAAGATGGAATACGTCCCGGTCACGAAGCTCCTGGGGTGACCCTCTGCTCGGCGGTGCCACCGTCGTCGTTCCGACGACGGCGGCGGCCGCACCGCTCGAGACGACTTCAGGATCACTTGATGACGGGCGGCACGTAGATCTTCGTCACGTTCGCGCCGCCGACGAAGGAGTACGAGCCAGCGCGCCCGTAGCCGTACGCGGCGATACCGAACGGCTTGTCGCCGGTCATCGCGTGCGGTCCCGCTTGGAGCGGGCAGGTCCTCGACTCGTAGTCCGTTCCCGCGATCGTCCCCATCGTCCGCGCCGCGCACGAGCCCGGGATCGGCGCGCCGTCGATGGTGACGTTCGTGCCCTTGGGCATCGAGATGACGATGTAGCTCGTGTCCCACGACTTCGGCGAAGCGAAGAGGTAGTTGCGACGGAACTGATCGACCGCGGGGAAGATCGTCAGCGACGGATCGCCCGTGTACGGCCCGTCGACCTGCTCCTGCGACACGAGGATCTGCGCCACCGCGACCGGCTCGCTCGCCTCGAGCACGAAGTCACTCTGGGCCCACGTCTCCTTCACCTCGCCCGGAGCGAGCGTGAACGAGTCGTTCGGCGGCGCGAGGTTCGTCTTCACCGTCGCCATCGCCGCCACGCCCATGATCCGGATCACGTCGGGCTCGATGTACCCGCTCGTGGACCGCACGGCGCTGTGCGGGATCGCGAACTTCTTGCCGTACGACTCCACGGGGAAGAGCTGCTCCTCGAGATGGTCGAGGCAGCACGTTCCGCCGCCGCCCGCGGGCTGCGGGATGTCCTTCGTCATGTTCGGAGCGCCCGACAGCTCGGTGCCCGTGAACACCACGACCGGCTGATCGGCGATGACCGTCGAACCGGAGAAGTCTCCGGGGAATCCGTCGGACTCGAGGTTGAACACGTCGAAGGGCCCGAGCTTGACGGTGACCTCGCCGTCCTTCGCCAGCGCCGGGTAACCCGGAGCGGCGACGGTGGGCGTCGAGGTGCGGATGGTGACGTTCGTATTCGACGTGACGCCCACCACGGTGATGTACGCGCGGCTGATCGGAGAGCCGAGGACCGAGATCGGGTTGCCGGTCGGATACGAGAGGACGCGATGGACCTTGCCGAGACCGTTCGTCGGAATGAGCAGCGAGCCGTCGTTCGAGAACGTCTGCGCGAGCGCGTTCAGCTGGTACACGACGACGGGCGCATTCGACGTGATGCGGAACGCGCGGGACGACAGGACGGTG
Organism: Myxococcales bacterium; assembly: GCA_034666145.1. Taxonomy (GTDB): domain Bacteria; phylum Myxococcota_A; class Polyangia; order Polyangiales; family Polyangiaceae; genus Labilithrix. The sequence continues at coordinate 2,145 of JAXDMI010001155.1, forward strand.
CCGGCGCCTTCGTTCTTGCCCGTGAGACTGCCGTCGACCTCGCGGGTCGGCATCGTGACGGTCTCGACCTGACCGCTCGCGATGAGCAGATGCTGCACCGGCGTGATCTGTGTGGGCTGCCCGGGAGGAGCGTCGTTCTGCTCGATGACGACGTCGGCGGGCTGGCCGCCGGGATTGGCGATGACGACGCCCCAGGGCGCGCCGGCGGCATCGTTCGAGAAGTCGTATTCCTGATCGAGATCGACCGCCCAGAACTCGCAGCCGACGTTCGACCCGAGCGTCGCGACGGCATCGCAGCCGGACTTGCACGCGCCGCCGATGCACGCCTCGTCGGCGCCGAAGCAGTCACCCAGCTTCTCGGTGGACGCGGTCCCGTCGGCGGCGCACTTGAAGATCTCCTGGCCGACACAGATGCGCCCGTCGGCGCACGCCTGCGCCGGGGAGAGGCTCGGCCCGCCGACGTGGTCGCCGCCGATGCCCGCGTCCGGGTCGGTGCTGTCGAACGCGCGGTTTGCGCTCGACCCGCACGCCACCGCGACGACGGCCGCGAATGCCAGGAACAGGCCCGATCCCTCGATCTTTCGCATGGGCCCGGACAGTAGAGCGTTTGCTCTAAAATGCCAGTCGCGCGTGCGTCTACCCAGGGCGGCTCCGAGGCGTCAGAAGCCGACCGCCGCGAGCGCCGAGCCGGGGTGCAACTTCGCAGCGATCTTCTTCGCGGTTCGAAGGAGCGCTGCGAGACGCTCCCCGGACGCCTCGTCGAGACCGCTCGCGGCGCCGGCGAACGAGGCGGCTTCGACGGTGGCGACCGAGACGGTGGTGGCGGCCTTGAACAAGACCCCGCCGTTTCCCGCGCAGAGCCACAGCTGGAACTGCACCACGTTGTCCTGATCGAAGACGTCGAACCACTCGACGTTCTGCTGGGCGGGTGTATCGACGTCGGAGCCGAGGATCGCAACGAGCTGTCTGCGGGCCGTCGGTGTGAGCTTCGACTTCGCGAGCCAGTCCACCTCGGGCTCGATCGCGAAGGTGCGCCGGTTCGCGAAGCGCAGGCTCGTCACCGACTTCAGGAGCTTCGTGGTTCCCGCGAGCTCGCTCTTCATCGATCGCAGTGTACGCTCCTTGCCGATGGGAGAACCCGACACGGTCGCGCTCGACCTCGTTCGCGACGTGGACCTGCTCTGTCTCGATGCCGGCAACACCGTCATCTTCCTCGATCACGAGCGGCTCGCAGCGCTCGTCCGTGACGCCGGGCACGAGGTGCTCGCCGAGGAGCTCGTGCGCACCGAGGGCGAAGCAAAGGCGCTCGCCGAGACGGGCGGTCTCATCGACGTGCCGTGGAAGTATCGCGACCGCCCCGGCGCCGTCGGCTGGGGCAAGATGGTGGGCACGATCGCGCTTCGTTCCGGGCTCGACGCTTCGATGGTCCCGGAGCTGCTCGATGTCGCCTGGCCCATCCACGAGAAGACCAACCTGTGGTGCACCGTCCCCTCAGGTCTCGGCGCCGCGCTCGACGCGATGCGCGCGGTGGGCGTGAAGGTGGCGATCATCTCGAACTCGGAGGGCATGCTCGATCGGCTCTTCGGCGATCTCGGCATCCTTCGTCACTTCGATCTCGTCGTCGACAGCGGCAAGGTCGGCGTCGAGAAGCCCGATCCGCGCATCTTCCAGATCGCGCTCGAGCACTTCGCGGTGCCTGCCTCACGTGCGCTGCATCTCGGAGACATGTTCGCCACCGACATCCTCGGTGCTCGCGCGGCCGGCATTCGCACGGCGCTCATCGACCCCTTCCAGCACTACGCCGGGCGACATGCGGAGGTCCCGCGTGTGCCCGGCGTGGTGGAGGTCGCGCGCGCCATCGAGGCGCTGCACAGCCGCTGACGAATCAGCGAATCAGCGAATCAGAAGCCGCAGCTGCTGCTGCAGTACGACGTGAGGCAGCTCTTGAGGCCCGAGTACGCCGACACGCCGGCGGGGTACGAGCTCTGGCAGCTCGAGACGCAGCTCGACGTGGTGCACGAATTCGCGCACTGCGCGAGGTAGTAGCAGTCGGTGTTGGCGCTGCACGTCGAGTAGTACGACGAGCACGAGCCGTTCTGCGCATTGCTCCGGCACGTGCTGCACGTGCCCGTGGAGCCCGAGGTGCCCGAGCTGCTGCCGCTGCACGTGCCGTTGTAGCAAGACTGGCTGCCCGGACAGACGTTGCCGCACGAGCCGCAGTTGAGCTGGTCGTAGGAGACGTCCGTGCACGTGTCGCCGCAGATCTCCTGCGACGAGGCGCAGCCCTGGAACGACGCGCTCTCGGTGGAGAGCGTGATGAGCTCGAGCCAGCCGTCCGGCTTCACCGTGGCGAGCTGCAGCGTGCCCTTCGCGTGCTTGTCCTTCTTCACGTCGCGCTTCTGGCGCGCGACCGAGAGGGAGAGCGACGACGACGTACCGGTTCCGGTGCCGGTTCCGGTGGTCGCGGTGTCGTCGGTCAGGACGGCCTTCACGACCGAGCGAGGGACGTCGAACTTGCCGAGCGAGTCCTGCACCTTGCACGTCGCGGTGCCGCCGACACCGCTGAGGCTGATGAGGATCGTGTCGTTGGCGGGCGCCCATGCGATGGGCAGCGGGCCGGTACCGAAGACCTGTGCCTTCGTGATCTTCGCGAGCGACGGGTTCGTCTGGAGGAACGTCGTCGCGGTGAAGGTCTCGTCGAACTTGTCGAAGCCGGCCTCGGTCGCGCGGGACGCCTGCACCTTGAGCTCGGCGCCGCCGAGGAAGGGCGCGCCCTGCCCC